>NZ_JBHWVI010000077.1:0-34654 GCF_042737005.1 Streptomyces sp. NPDC060027 | reverse complement strand
TACTCACCCTCTCGGGCTTTCCTCCGGGCGCTTCCCTTCGGTCTTGCGTTTCCGACTCTATCAGACCGTTTCCGTATCCGATTTCCTCGGCGCTTTCCAGGTTCCCGCTTCCGCGTTTCCCTTTCCGGCGACTCCGACTCTATCAGATCCTTTCGGGCCTGACTCCCAGTCAGCGGGGCTTGTCTTCGCGGCTGTTCGGCCGTTCCGACGAGTGAGACATTAGCGGATTCCTGGCTCCCGAGCTAATCGGGGTGGCGTCCTTTCGAACGCGGAATCCTCATTTCGCAAACACGCATGAAAACGAGCCGACGACGAGTCGTCGATCGTTGAATGGTGGTGCGGAATGGCTGCCCGGGGACCGACCGGAGTCGACGCTCACGTCGGACAACTCGGAGAACACTACGGACGCGCGGGAGTCGTGTCAACTCCGGTCCGGGTGGGACACCCGAGGCGTACGCTGACTCCCATGACCACGCATACGTGCACCCAGCAGTGGTGGGCCGCCTGACGGCGGCCGTACTCACGTATGTACCCAACGGCCGCCGCCCTCGGCGGCCGTTTTTGTGTCTCCCTCCCGGGGAGCCGGCCGGTGGGCGCGGCGGCCTCGACCAGGAGGTGGAGAAATGACGCGGATCTTCAGCGGGGTCAAGCCGACCGGGCATCTGACGCTGGGCAACTATCTGGGAGCCGTACGGCGCTGGGCCGACACTGATCAGCACCGGGCCGACGCCCTGTTCTGCATCGTCGATCTGCACGCGCTGACCGTGGACCACGATCCGGGGCGGGTGCGCAGGCTCAGCAGGCAGGCGGCGACGTTGTTGCTGGCCTCGGGGCTCGATCCGGAGCTGTGCACCGTGTTCGTACAGAGTCATGTGGACGAACACGCTCGGCTGTCGTACGTGCTGGAGTGCGTCGCGACGGACGGGGAGATGCGGCGGATGATCCAGTACAAGGAGAAGGCCGCGCTGGAACGGCGGCGCGGTGGGAGCGTGCGGCTGTCGTTGCTGACGTATCCCGTGCTGATGGCGGCCGACATCCTGGCGTACGGGAGCGACGAGGTGCCGGTCGGGGACGACCAGACGCAGCATGTCGAGTTGACCCGGGATCTGGCGGTGCGGTTCAACCAGCGGTACGGGCACACGTTCGTGGTTCCTCGGGCGACGCGTCCTGAGGTCGCGGCACGGGTCATGAACCTGCAGGAGCCGACGTCGAAGATGGGGAAGAGCGACGACGTCGGACCGGGCGTCGTCTATTTGCTCGATGAACCGGATGCCGTACGGAAGAAGATCATGCGGGCCGTGACGGACAGCGGCCAGGACGTCGAGTACGACCGGGAGAAGCGGCCCGGGGTCTCGAACCTGCTGGAGATTCTCGCGGCGTGTGAGGGTGGGAACCCCGAAGCCTTGAGCGGTGTACATGAGTCGTACGGCGCTTTGAAGAAGGACACCGCCGAGGCCGTGGTCGAGCTCCTCAGGCCCGTACAGGAGAGGCACAAGCAGTTGTGCGCGGATCCTGCGTATGTGGAGGGGGTGTTGCGGGACGGTGCGGCGAAGGCCAGAGAGATGGCGCGGCCGAGGGTGGACGCGGCGTACGGGGCGATCGGGTTGCTGCCGGCGGCTGACTGAGAACTGAGGGCCGACGGCCCTCAGGCTGCTGGCCTGAGGCGGCTGGCGGCTGGCGGGCAGTCGCCCTCGGCGGCGAGCGGCCCTCGGCATCGGGGCGGGTCGGTGCCGAGGGCGGTCGCTCGGTGCCGGAGCGGGTTGCTCGGTGTCGAGGGCCGGCCTGCTCGTCAGCTGTTGCCGGAGGCGAGTTCGCGGCTGCGGTCGCGGGCTGCTTCCAGCGCGGCGATGAGTGCGGCGCGTACACCGTGGTTCTCGAGTTCGCGGATGGCGTTGATCGTGGTGCCCGCGGGGGACGTGACGTTCTCCCGGAGCTTCACGGGGTGCTCGCCGCTGTCGCGGAGCATCACGGCGGCGCCGATCGCGGACTGGACGATCAGGTCGTGGGCCTTGTCGCGGGGCAGGCCGAGCAGGATGCCCGCGTCCGTCATGGCTTCGACCAAGTAGAAGAAGTACGCCGGTCCAGAGCCGGAGAGGGCTGTGCAGGCGTCCTGCTGCGACTCGGGGACGAGGAGTGTCTTGCCGACGGCGCCGAAGAGGGCCTCGGCGTGCGCGATGTGCTCGGCGGTGGCGTGGCTGCCGGCGGAGATGACGGACATGGCCTCGTCGACGAGGGCGGGGGTGTTCGTCATGACACGGACGACGGGGGTGCCGGTGGCCAGGCGTTCCTCGAAGAAGGAGGTGGGGATGCCTGCCGCGCCGCTGATGATCAGGCGGTCGGCGGGGATGTGCGGGGCGAGTTCGTCGAGGAGGGTGCCCATGTCCTGGGGCTTGACGGTGAGGATCAGGGTGTCGGCGGTCTTCGCCGCCTCCGCGTTGCTGACCGGGGTCACTCCGTGGCGTTCCTGGAGTTCCTTGGCCCGCTCCGGTCGGCGGGCTGTCACCAGGAGGTCGGCGGGGGCCCAGCCGCCTCGGATCATTCCGCTGAGCAGGGCTTCGCCGATCTTGCCGGTGCCGAGGACTGCGACTTTCTGAGTCATGGTGCGGGTGCCCTCCGAGGGTTGGGTCGTCCGCGTTCATCCTCCCACCGGGGTCATGGGGGCGGGTGGGCTGTCCGGTGGGCGGACGGCGTCCGCCCACCGGTCCCGGTCCCGGTCCCGGGCGGGCGTCGGCCCGACCCGCCCTGCCCGCCCTGCCCGCGTGGGCCGCCGGGACCGCCGGGGCGCGGGACCTACGGGCGCAGGACCTACGGCGTCCTGCGGCGCAGGGTTGCCGCTCCGAGTCCCAGGACCAGCAGCGCGCTCCCGGCGACGATCAGGGCGTCGCGTACGAAGGTCGCGGTCATGTCGGTGTGCTTGAGGACCTCGTTCATACCGTCGACCGCGTAGGACATGGGCAGGACGTCGGAGATGGCCTCCAGGACGGGGTGCATGTTGGAGCGGGGGGTGAACAGGCCGCAGAGGAGGAGCTGGGGGAAGATCACGGCCGGCATGAACTGGACGGCCTGGAACTCGGAGGCGGCGAAGGCCGAGACGAAGAGGCCGAGGGCCGTTCCGAGGAGGGCGTCGAGGAGGGCGACCAGCAGCAGGAGCCAGGGGGAGCCCGTGACGTCGAGCCCCAGGAACCAGACCGCGAGTCCGGTGGCCAGGGCCGACTGGATGACGGCGAGCACGCCGAAGGCCAGGGCGTAGCCGGCGATCAGGTCGCCCTTGCCGAGGGGCATGGCGAGGAGGCGTTCGAGGGTGCCCGAGGTGCGCTCGCGCAGGGTGGCGATGGAGGTCACCAGGAACATCGTGATCAGCGGGAAGATCCCGAGGAGGGACGCGCCGATGGAGTCGAAGGTGTGGGGGCTGCCGTCGAAGACATAGCGGAGCAGGAAGAGCATCACGCACGGGATGAGGATCATCAGCGCGATGGTGCGCGGGTCGTGACGGAGCTGCCGCAGGACGCGGGTCGCGGTGGCCATGGTGCGGGAGGCGTTGAGCGCGCTCGGGCGTGACGCCGGTCCCGCCTGCCCGGATGCGCCGAGGCCCGCGGGTGCGGATGCCGGAGTGGGGCTCGCGGATGCGGTCGGGCTCATCGTGCGGTCTCCTCGCGGGGGTGGGCGCCGGTGGACCGGGGTTCGGGGTCGGTGGGGGTCCGCGGTTCAGGTGGGGTGCTCGGCGTGGACCGCGCGGCCGCGACCGCCTCGTCGACGAGGCGGAGGAAGGCTGCCTCGACGGTGTCGGAGCCGGTCCGCTCGCGGAGGGCGTCGGGGGTGTCGTCGGCGAGGATCCCGCCCTCGCGCATGAGGAGGAGCCGGTGGCAGCGCTCGGCCTCGTCCATGACGTGGGAGGAGATCAGGAGGGTCGCGTCGCGCTCTTCGGCGATGGAGTGGAAGAGGCTCCACAGGTCGCGGCGCAGGACCGGGTCGAGTCCGACGGTCGGTTCGTCGAGGACCAGGAGTTCCGGAGTGCCGAGGAGGGCGACGGCGAGGGAGACGCGGCTGCGCTGGCCGCCCGAGAGGTTGCCGGCGAGGGAGGCGGCGTGGGAGGCGAGGTCGACGTCGGCGATGGCCCGGGTGACGTCGGCGTGGCGGCGTTCGGCGGCGGCCCGGCCCGGGTCGAGGATCGCGGCGAAGTAGTCGAGGTTCTGGCGGACGGTCAGGTCGTCGTAGACGGAGGGGGCCTGGGTGACGTAGCCGATGCGGGAGCGGAGGGCGCCGTCGCCGGCCGGGAGACCGAGGACGTCGAGGGTGCCGCCGACCTTGGCCTGGGTGCCGACGATCGCGCGCATCAGGGTGGATTTGCCGCAGCCGGAAGGGCCGAGCAGACCGGTGATCTGGCCGCGCGGGACCGTGAAGTCGAGTCCGTTCAGGACGGTGCGGGTGCCGCGGACGACGGTGAGGCCTTCGGCGCGGACGGCGGTCTGGGAAGGGGGCACGGGTGTTCCTGTGGGGTCGGGTGGACGTGGACGAATAATCATCACTCGATGAATATTCCTCCCGTGCGGTGCGGCGGTCAAGAGCCGCGGCGTGCCGGCCGAACGACCGGAGCGCCGTGCGGCGCAGGCGCGCGTCGGCGCGAACGGAACGGGACCGTCCGCGGTGTCGCCGAACGATGCGCTCCCGCGTTCGCGTGACGGTCGCCCGGAGGGGCTGTGCGATCGACCGGCTTACCTGACAATGGATTTCAATGTGCGATACGGCTTCCGGCCGTACCGCCAGGTCCGCCGCGCCCTCCCCCGGCGCGGCACCCACGCATCTCCCACTGTCGACCGGAGGTGCTGTCGTGATGCGCAAAGCCGATCTGCTCGCGTCCCTCGTCGTCTTTCTGGTGGCGCTGCCCCTGTGTGTCGGGGTCGCCATAGCGTCCGGTGTGCCCGCCGAGCTGGGGCTGGTGACCGGGATCGTCGGTGGACTGGTCGCCGGGATGCTGCCCGGGAGCAGCCTGCAGGTGAGCGGGCCCGCGGCCGGGCTGACCGTGCTGGTGTACGAGGCTGTGCAGGCGTACGGGGTCCGGGTGCTGGGTGTCCTGGTGCTCGCGGCCGGGCTGGTGCAGCTCGGCCTCGGGGCGTTACGGCTCGGGCGATGGTTCCGGGCCGTGTCCGTGGCCGTGGTGCAGGGAATGCTCGCCGGGATCGGGCTCGTGCTGATCGCGGGCCAGGTGTACGCGATGGGCGACGCGACGGCGCCCTCCGGCGGGCTCGGGAAGATCGCCGGGCTGGGCTCGCTGGCCGGTGCCGCGGATCCGGTGGCACTGGCGATCGGCGGCGCCACCGTGGCCGTACTCCTGCTCTGGCCGCGGTGGCGGCGGGGCGCCCGGGTGGTGCCTGCGCCCCTGCTGGCGGTGGCGCTCGCCTCGGCCGTGACCGGGGCGTTCGATCTGGCGGTGCGACGGGTCGAGGTGCGGGGGCTGCTCGATGCCGTACGGCCGCCGTCCCTCACGGACCTGGGCCGGCTCACGGAAGTGGGCGTGATCGGGACGGTACTGGCGTTCGCGCTGATCGCTTCGGCGGAGTCGTTGTTCAGTGCGGCGGCGGTGGACCGGCTGCATCGCGGGCCGCGTACCGACTACGACCGCGAGCTCATCGCGCAGGGCGCCGGGAACGCCGTGTGCGGGATGCTCGGGGCGCTGCCGATGACCGCGGTGATCGTGCGGAGTGCGGCGAACGTGCAGGCCGGGGCGCGGACCAAGGTGTCGCGGGTGCTGCACGGGGTGTGGCTGCTGCTGTTCACGGCCGTGGTGCCCGCGGTGCTCGGGCTGATTCCGGTGGCCGCGCTCGCGGGGCTGCTGGTGCACGCGGGGTGCAAGCTCGTGCCGGTGCGGGAGGTGCGGACGCTGTGGCGGGGGCATCGCGGTGAGGTGGTCGTGCTGGTCGTGACCGCCGTGTCGATCGTGGTCGGGAACCTGTTCGAGGGTGTGCTGGTCGGGCTCGCGCTCGCGGTGGCCAAGACCGCCTGGGACATCAGTCATGTGCACGTGGAGACCGAGGACCGGGGCGCCGCGGGCGTGGTCGTACGGGTGGTCGGCAACGCCACCTTCCTCCGGCTGCCGAAGCTGCTGGACGCCCTGGAGGCGTTGCCGCACGACCGTGACGTACGGCTGGAGCTGGGCGGTTTGCGGCACGTCGATCACGCGTGTGCGGCGGCCCTCGAGGGGTGGGCCGCCGGGCGGGATCACGAACGGGTCGCCACCAGCAGTTCCACGACGTAGGTCTCCTCCACGGACCCTTCCGGGAACGCCTCGAGGAGGTGGTTCCGTTCCTCGGCGAAGAACGCTCCGGTGGTCGCCTCGCCGAGGACCAGGAACGGCGAGTGGCTGCCGATGTTGGCGAGGCGCGTGTCGACCGGGATACGCCGGCTCCAGCGGACCTGCCGATGGCCGAAGGCGAGGCGGCCGCTGGGGTCGGCGGTGAGCGCGTGGGTGGCCCGAGCAATGCTGTCGTTCTTCTCCGCCTCCTGGTCCCGGTGGAGGAAGCGCTCGGCGCGCCGGGCAGCCGCCGCGATCCACGGGACATCGAGCGCCTCGGTGTTCCACCACAGGGCCAGCGCCCCGCCGGGACGCAGCACCCGCAGCGCCTCCGGCACCGAATGGCTCGGGTCGGTCCAGTGCCAGGACTGGGCGTAGGTGAGGAAGTCCGCGGAGGCGGAGGCGAGGGGCAGGGCGTCGCCGCTGCCCCGGACGATCGGGATGCGGGGGTGGGTGCGACGGAACTCGGCTGCCATGCCGGGGCCGGGTTCCACGGCGAGGACATCCGCGCCGCGGGCCTCCAGGAGTCCGGTCGAGATCCCGGTGCCCGCGCCCACGTCGACGACCGTGGCACCGGCCAGGGAGCGGGCCGCGAGGGCTTCGACGGCGTCGAAGAGGGCCGGCGGATACGACGGACGGTTCGCGGCGTACTGCGCCGCGGCCGCGTTGAAGGAGTGGGCCCGGGCGGCGTGCGGGGAGGCAGGAGAGGGGGGAGAGGTCATGCGTTCATGGTCCGGCGTGGTGAGGAGGCTGGGGTAGGGACTTCTCCTGACCTCTTGGGATCGATCCCGGCCGGGCTCGTCCTCGGGTGCGGGACCTGGTTCGTCCGCGGCGCGTCACCGGTGTGGGGCCTGATTCGTCCCCGGCGCGCCACCGGTGCGGGAACTGATTCGTCCCCGGCGCGCCACCCGTACGGGAACTGATTCGTCCCCGCCCCTTCACCCGTGCTCGTCCCCGGTGCGCCACCCGTGCGGGATCCGGTGGGGTCAGGACCGGCGGCTCTTTCGTGACGGGTTGCCGGTGCGGCGCGTGGTGCGGCGGGAGTACTGCTCCTTCGCCGCCTCGTACTCCTCGCGGTGGAGCTTCTCGCCCGGGGCCTCGGTGAGGGAGCGGACGGAGTGGGCGAGGAGGGAGCCGACGAAACCGATGGCCAGCAGACCGCGAAGAGAGGCCTGGCGATCGGGGTCGGGGCGCTTGGAGAAAGTTTCCGAGGTGTGGCGGAACGCGAGGGCGCTGCACACCGCGAACATCACCACGACCATCACGGTCACGGGCGTCCCCACATCCGCGATGGCCAGGCCCTGGTACGCGAAGCGGAGCACGAAGCAGGCAGCCACCGCGGCGGCGAGGGAGCCGACGGCCACGCCGATCCGGCGGCCGGTGTAGCCGCCGTCGTGCTCCACCCAGGTCGTCCCGAAGAAACGCAGCGGCTCGGGCTGGGGCCCCGCGGGGGTGCCGGTTCCGGTGTCGGTCTCGTCGCTCACCCGACGATTATCGCCCCGGTCCCGGCTCCGGCGACCGCCGCGGGTGCCTTGGGACGCGGGCGTCGGTCAGGAGCAGCGCGGCGCGACGTAGCCGTCGCTGCCCGTCTTCACGTACGCGTCCGAAACGAACTGCGCGTTGGCGATGTTGTCCCAGATCGTCGAGGTGCCGTACGGACCGGTGACGGACTCTCCCGGGCACTGGCAGCGGATCGGAATGCTCGAGCCGGCCGACAGCGTACGGACGATCGGGTAGTGGGTGCCCGGGCCGCTGCGGACGTTGACGTTGTGGCCCGGTGCGAGCGGGTAGGTGCGCAGTGCCTGGGCGGCCAGTGGCTCCGCGTCCGCCGCATCCGCCGAGCCGGCGATGGCGATGTCTTCCGTGGCCATATCGATCTCCCCCGTTGATTGGTTCACGCCACATTCATGCCGCGCGCCGAGGCTAGCAAGCCGTCGAGGTTTCGCACGAAGGATCGACTAGGCTCTGCGCGTCGCGCAGCGGACGGACCCACGGGGGTGAGTGATGCCGCCACAGCGCAGCACCGGTACGAACTCGGAAGCGGAACAACCGCGTTACGCCGGGCAGTACCTGCTGGAGGCGGAACTCGGCTCCGGTGGCATGGGGATCGTGCATCTGGCGCGCTCCGCCTCCGGGTTGCGGCTCGCCGTCAAGGTCGTCCATGCCCAGTTCTCTCAAGACCCCGAGTTCCGGGGGCGGTTCCGTCAGGAGGTCGCGGCCGCCCGCCGGGTCAGCGGCGCCTTCACCGCGCCCGTGGTGGACGCCGATCCCGAGGCCGAACACCCGTGGATGGCAACCCTGTTCATCCCCGGCCCGACCCTTGCCGAGCATGTGAAGCGGAACGGCGCGATGTCGTCGGCCCGGCTGCGCCACCTGATGGCCGGACTCGCCGAGGCCCTGCGGGACATCCACCGGGCCGGTGTCGTCCACCGCGACCTCAAGCCCAGCAACGTACTGCTGGCCGACGACGGGCCGAAAGTCATCGACTTCGGCATCTCGCGCCCCGCAGACAGTGAACTGCGCACGGAGACCGGAAAGTTGATCGGGACTCCGCCGTTCATGGCGCCGGAGCAGTTCAGCAGGCCACGGCATGTCGGGCCGGCCGCCGACGTGTTCGCTCTCGGTTCGGTGATCGTCCACGCGGCCACCGGGAGCGGGCCGTTCGACTCGGACAGCCCCTATCTGGTCGCCTATCAAGTCGTCCACGACGAGCCGGACCTGACCGGTGTGCCGGAGGACATGGTCGACCTCGTCTCGCGCTGCCTCGCCAAGGAGCCCGAGGACCGGCCCACCCCGGACGAGCTGATGACCGCGCTGCGCTCGGTCTCGGCCTCGTACGACACCCGGGCCTTCATTCCCGAACAGCGCGTCGGGAACGGGGAGTCGGCGCCACCGGCTCGGCAGTCGCGACCGCGGCCGGGGCGTGAACGGCCGGAGGGCGCCGAGGACCGCACCCATGTGGCCGCCCGGAAGAGGGGCGGGCGGCGTTGGCGCCTGCCCGCCACCCTGGCCCTGGCGGGACTCGCCGCGGCCGTCGTCGCCGTCGGCGCCGTCGCAGGGTTCGGCGGGACGGAGACCCCGGCGACGGAGAAGCGGCAGCCGCCGAAGAGCAGCGTGTTCGAGCCGTGGGACGTGAAGCCGTACGCCGACGGCGCGAAGGCCGCCGGTCAGCCGCGATGCACGTACGGCTCGCACCGGTTGTACTGCATCCGGCCCGGCGTACTGGCCACCGGCGTCGATCCCGCGAACGGCAAAGTGCTGTGGTCCCGGCCCGACCCGGGATGGCGGAGCGGCGACGTGACGAGCCCGCCGGTCCTGTCCGGCGGTCTGCTTCATGTCCTCAGCCGGGGCGGACAACGGCTGACGGCACTGGATCCCGCCACGGGAAAGACCCGCTGGGACCGCGACACCACGCGCTACGGCGGCGGGATCGCGCATGTCGATGCTGTCGTCCTGCTCACCGGACAGAACTCCGAAGTCACCGCGCTCGACGCGGCGACCGGCGAGAAGCTGTGGCAACACGCCCTTCCGGGACAGGTGTTGCCGAGATTCTCGTCCTACGGGGACGGGGTCGCGTACGCCGTCTCATCGAACGGAGGGCCGACCCGAGTGGCGGCGGTCGATCCTGGGACCGGTGCCATGAGCTGGCAAAGGCGCCTGGATCACGGGCTGAGCCTCGTGCACGCGCGTGCCGGCGTCCTCTGGTTCACTTCCACCGACTCGCACCAGTACACGGACGCCGTCGTCCGGTACGACGTCACTGCCCGGACCGTCAAGCGCACCGCACTGCGCCTGCCTCTTCCGGGAGCACAGGCTGTCGTCGATGGGGACACGGCTTATCTGCTGGCCGACGGCGGCGCGCTGGTGGCCGTGGACACCCTGACGTCGGCACAGTCGTGGCGGGTGGAGACATCCGTCAGCTGGGCGTCGGCTCCCACCGTGGCCGACGACCGCCTCTACCTGAGCGCCGCGGACGGACGGCTCCTCGCGATCGACACCGTGCACGGAGCACTGCTCGGTCAGACCAAAGCACGCCTGGGCGGCAAGCAGGGTTCGCTGGCCGACGTGCTCCCGGCCCCCCTCGCCGCCGGCACCCACATCTACGCCACCGCCCCCGACGGCTCCCTCTTCGCGGTCGACGGGCGGGATCCCTCGGGCTGGTGACACGCGGAGGGGCCGCCCCGGCGGGAGCGGCCCCTTCGCGGACTTCTGGCGCGTGACCGTCGGCCCGGTGTCCGGGCCGCCGTTCGGGCCGGTGATCAGCCCAGCTTCGAGACGTCCCGCACCGCGCCCTTGTCCGCGCTCGTCGCCATCGCGGCGTACGCGCGGAGGGCGGCCGAGACCTTGCGCTCGCGGTTCGCGGGGGCGTAGACGCCGTTCCGGGCGTCGCGGCGGGTGGCCAACTCGTCGTCGGACACGAGCAGTTCGATCGAGCGGTTCGGGATGTCGATGCGGATGCGGTCGCCGTCCCGGACGAGGGCGATGGTGCCGCCCGACGCGGCCTCCGGGGAGGCGTGGCCGATCGACAGGCCCGAGGTGCCGCCGGAGAAGCGGCCGTCGGTGATCAGGGCGCAGGTCTTGCCGAGGCCGCGGCCCTTGAGGAAGGACGTCGGGTAGAGCATCTCCTGCATACCGGGGCCGCCCTTGGGGCCCTCGTAGCGGATGACGACGACATCGCCGTGGGTGATCTCCTTGCGGAGGATCTTGTCGACGGCCTCGTCCTGGGACTCACAGACGACCGCCGGGCCCTCGAAGGTCCAGATGGACTCGTCGACGCCGGCCGTCTTCACGACGCAGCCGTCGACGGCCAGGTTGCCCTTGAGGACCGCGAGGCCACCGTCCTTGGAGTAGGCGTGCTCGGCGGAGCGGATGCAGCCGTTCTCGGCGTCCTCGTCGAGGGCTTCCCAGCGCTCGGACTGGGAGAAGGCCTCGGAGGAGCGGACGCAGCCGGGGGCCGCGTGCCACAACTCGATCGCCTCGGGGGACGGGGAGCCGGCGCGCACGTCCCAGGTCTTCATCCAGTCGGAGAGGGACGGGCTGTGGACGGAGTGGACGTCCTCGTTGAGCAGGCCCGCGCGGTGCAGTTCGCCGAGGAGGGCGGGGATGCCGCCGGCGCGGTGCACGTCCTCCATGTAGTACGTGCGGTCCTTCGCGACGTTCGGGGCGACCTTCGCGAGGCACGGCACCCGGCGCGAGACGTCGTTGATCTCGTCGAGACCGAAGGGGACGCCCGCCTCCTGGGCGGCGGCCAGCAGGTGCAGGATCGTGTTGGTGGAGCCGCCCATGGCGATGTCGAGGGCCATGGCGTTCTCGAAGGCCGCGTGGGTGGCGATGTTGCGCGGCAGGACCGACTCGTCGTCCTGGTCGTAGTAGCGGCGCGTGATGTCGACGACCGTGCGGGCCGCGTCCTCGTACAGGCCCTTGCGGGCGGTGTGCGTGGCGAGGACCGAGCCGTTGCCGGGCAGGCTCAGGCCGATGGCCTCGGTCAGACAGTTCATCGAGTTGGCGGTGAACATGCCGGAACAGGAGCCGCAGGTCGGACAGGCGTTCTCCTCGATACGGAGGATGTCCTCGTCCGAGATCTTGTCGTTCACGGCGTCGGAGATCGCGTCGACCAGGTCGAGCGTACGGACCGTGCCGTCGACCAGGGTGGCGCGGCCGGACTCCATGGGGCCGCCGGAGACGAAGACCGTCGGGATGTTCAGGCGCAGGGCGGCCATGAGCATGCCGGGCGTGATCTTGTCGCAGTTCGAGATGCAGATCAGGGCGTCGGCGCAGTGCGCCTCGACCATGTACTCCACCGAGTCCGCGATCAGGTCGCGGGAGGGCAGGGAGTACAGCATGCCGCCGTGGCCCATCGCGATGCCGTCGTCGACAGCGATCGTGTTGAACTCGCGGGCGATGCCGCCGGCCGCCGTGATGGCCTCGCTGACGATCCGGCCGACGGGCTGGAGGTGGGTGTGCCCCGGGACGAACTCCGTGAAGGAGTTGGCGACCGCGATGATCGGCTTCCGTCCGATGTCCGCGCCCGGTACACCGGAGGCGCGCATCAGGGCGCGTGCGCCCGCCATATTGCGGCCGTGGGTGACTGTGCGGGACCTCAGTTCGGGCATCGTCGCTCGCTCCTTCGGAGAGTTTTGACTGAGGTCGAGCGTACGCCGGTGCTCCAGGATCCGGACAGGCCGTCCGGATCTCGGGACGCGCATCTCGCCCAGCGGCCGTCCTTGCGGGACATACGTGCAGGTCAGCGGCGTTTCGGGGAAGCGGAACCGCCTCGGCGGCGGGTCTGCTCGCTCATGGGTTCGTCAGGTGTCCCTGCACCACGGGCGCCACCCTGGCCACGATGCGCTCCAGGTCCACCGAGGCGAGCGGCTCGACCTTGATCACATAGCGCAGCATCGCGACCCCGACCAGCTGGGCCGCCGCCAGTTCGGCGCGCAGTTCCGCGTCCGGGACGTCGAGCCGGCCCGCGATGCGGCGCAGCAGCTGCGCGGCGACGAGACGGCGGAAGACGGCGGCCGCGGTGTCGTTGTTCACGGCCGAGCGGACGATCGCCAGCAGCGGGGTACGGCTCGTGGGGTTCTCCCAGACGCCGAGGAAGAAGCGGGTCAGGCGTTCCCCGACGCCGTCGAGAGGCCCCTCGACGATCGTGTCGGGGGCGCCGAGCGCGGGGGCCATGGCTCCCTCGACGGCCGCCTCGAAGACCTGTTCCTTGGTGCCGAAGTAGTGGTGCACGAGGGCGGAGTCCACGCCGGCGGACTTGGCGATGCCGCGGACCGACGTCTTCTCGTACCCGCGCTCGGAGAACTCCTCGCGGGCCGCCTCCAGGATGCGGTCACGGGTGGCGGGGCCGGACTCCGTCTGCGTACGCGTGGGGCGTCCCCGGCCGCGGCGGGGGGCGGCGTCCGTCATCCCCGGGGCACCTTCACGGCGGACGCGAGGTGGAGCCGGGTGAAGGCGAGGGCCTCCGCCAGGTCGGCCTCGCGCTCGGCGCTGGACATCGCGCGGCGGGTGTTGACCTCGATGACGACGTGGCCGTCGAAACCGGACTGCGCGAGGCGGTCCAGAAGTTCGGCGCAGGGCTGGGTGCCGCGGCCCGGGACCAGGTGCTCGTCCTTGTTCGAGCCGTTGCCGTCGGCGAGGTGGACGTGTCCGAGGCGGTCGCCCATGCGGTCGATCATCTGCAGGGCGTCGGTGCGGGCGGTCGCGGTGTGGCTGAGGTCGATCGTGAAGTGCCGGTAGTCGTCCTTCGTCACGTCCCAGTCAGGGGCGTACGCGAGCATCTCGCGGTCGCGGTAGCGCCACGGGTACATGTTCTCGACGGCGAACCGTACGTCCGTCTCGTCGGCCATGCGCCAGATCCCGGTGACGAAGTCACGGGAGTACTGGCGCTGCCAGCGGAACGGGGGGTGGACCACGACGGTGCTCGCGCCGAGCTTCTCGGCGGCCGCCTTCGCGCGCTGGAGCTTGGTCCAGGGGTCGGTGGACCAGACCCGCTGGGTGATCAGCAGACAGGGGGCGTGGACGGCGAGGATCGGCATCCGGTGGTAGTCGCTGAGGCGGCGCAGCGCGTCGATGTCCTGGCTGACGGGGTCGGTCCACACCATGACCTCGACACCGTCGTACCCGAGGCGCGCGGCGATCTCGAAGGCCGTCGCCGTCGACTCCGGGTACACGGACGCCGTGGACAGCGCGACCTTCGCATCCGGGATGCGCACCACTGGTTCTGCCACGAGGGACAGCGTACGGGGTGCCTCCGGCGGTTGGGCGAGGGGCGGCGAGCTTGGCCGGGAGGCTCCTGCGGGCCCCAGGCGGGGGTGGGTTGGCCTCCGGCCGGGGGGTGGTCCGGCCTCCGACCAGGAGTGAGTCGGCCTCCGGCCCGGGGTGCGGCGGGCGTCTGCCCGGAGGGCTCGGGGCCCCGGCCGGGGGCGCTCTCGTGATGGACGCCACGACGCCGGCCGACTGGTCCGTGACGGACGCCACGGGCACCGGCGGTGCGGGCGCTCGGCGCGGCGGGCACCGGCGGCGCCGGGTGATCGACGCCACGGGACCCGGCGGGACACTCCTGACGTGATCGGCGTCACGCCCCGGCGGGACACTCCTGACGTGATCGGCGCCAGGACACCCATGGGTGCTCCCGGCGTGATCGGCGGGTCGTACACGCCCCATCGCCGTGGGTGGGACTGACATCGGGCGACCGTCCGCCGTGCCGGGCTGGTCGCGCCGTTCCCCGCGCCCCTATGGGGCGCCATCCCTGAGGCCCGGTTCCGGGCCTCGCCGGGCGGGCGCGGCCTCGCCGTGTCGGGGGACATCGGTGGGCGACCGTCCGCCGTGCCGGGCCGGGCGCGGCGTTCCCCGCGCCCCCCGGTTCTGGGCGTCGCCGGGGCGGGGGAAGCTGCCTTCGGGGGGCCTCCTCCGGGCCCGCCCCCCCCCTTCCTTCTGTTCTGTTTCTTACTCCGATGCCATCTGGTCCAGGCGGCGCAGGATGACGCCCTCGCGCAGGGCCCAGGGGCAGATCTCCAGGGTTTCCACGCCGAAGAGGTCCATGGCGCCCTCGGCGACCAGGGCGCCGGCGAGGATCTGGGCGGAGCGGCCCGGGGAGACGCCGGGCAGTTCGGCCCGTTCGTCGGCCGTCATGGATGTGAGGCGGGGGACCCAGTCCTCCAGGGACCGGCGCTTGAGCTCGCGCTGGACGTACAGGCCGTCCGTGGAGCGCGCGGCCCCGGCGATGCGGGCGAGCTGCTTGAACGTCTTGGAGGTGGCGACCACGTGGTCCGGCGCGCCGAAACGGCTGAACTCACCGACCGTCCGGGCGATCTGGGCCCGCACATGGCGGCGCAGGGCCCGCACGTCCGCAGGGTCCGCCGGATCGGTGGGCAGCCAGCCCGCGGTCAGGCGGCCGGCGCCGAGCGGCAGCGACACGGCCGCGTCCGGCTCCTCGTCCATGCCGTACGCGATCTCCAGGGAGCCGCCGCCGATGTCGAGGACGAGCAGCTTGCCCGCCGACCAGCCGAACCAGCGGCGGGCCGCCAGGAACGTGAGCCGGGCCTCCTCCGCGCCGGTGAGGACCTGCAGCTCGACATCGGTCTCGGCGTGCACCCGGGCAAGAACCTCGTCGGCGTTGCTGGCCTCGCGTACGGCCGACGTCGCGAACGGCAGCAGGGCCTCGACACCCTTGTCCTCGGCGGCCTCCAGGGCGTCCTGGACGGTCTCGATCAGCTTGTCGACGCCTTCGGGGCCGATCGCCCCGCTCTCGTCGAGCAGTTGGGCAAGCCGCAAATCGGCCTTGTGCGAATGCGCGGGCAGCGGGTGGGCGCCGGGGTGGGCGTCCACCACCAGCAGATGCACTGTGTTCGAACCCACGTCGAGGACACCGAGTCTCATGGACGGAACGCTACTGCCCACACGGCGATTCACGTGGGGCGGGGCGAAGGCCCACGTCGAACGGTGCTCCGCGGACAGGGGACGAGGCGTCCCCGGAGCGGGCAGAAGCGACTTACCCTGGACGCGTGCCAAAGACGAAAAAGGCGAAGCCTGACAAATCGGCCACCGGTTCTTCGCAGGCGAAGGCCACGAAGCCCAAGAAGTCCGTGAAGAAGAGCGACGAGAAGGGGCTCGACTTCGCTCGCGCATGGGTGGAGTTTCCTGACCCGGCCGATGACGAGCAGGTCTTCCGGTGCGATCTGACGTGGCTGACCTCTCGCTGGAACTGCATCTTCGGGAGCGGCTGCCAGGGCATCCAGGCGGGCCGCGCCGACGACGGCTGCTGCACGCTGGGCGCCCACTTCTCCGACGAGGACGACGAGAAGCGGGTGGCGGGGCACGTGGCCCGGCTCACGCCGGAGATCTGGCAGAACCATGACGTGGGCGTCGAGACGGGCTGGGTGTCGCAGGACGAGGACGGCGACCGCCAGACCCGCCCGTACCAGGGCTCCTGCATCTTCCAGAACCGTCCCGGCTTCTCCGGTGGCGCGGGCTGCTCGCTGCACATCCTGGCCGTCAAGGAGGGGCGCGAGCCGCTGGAGACCAAGCCGGACGTCTGCTGGCAGCTGCCCGTGCGCCGCACGTACGAGTGGATCGACCGGCCCGACGACACCCGGGTGCTCCAGGTCTCCATCGGTGAGTACGACCGCCGCGGCTGGGGCCCGGGCGGCCACGACCTGCACTGGTGGTGCACGTCGGCGACCTCGGCACACGGCGCCGGCGACCCGGTGTACGTCTCGTACCGTCCGGAGCTCGTCGAGCTGATGGGCAAGGCGGGATACGACCGCCTGGTCGAGCTGTGCGAGGCACGGCTGGCCTCGCAGCTGCCGCTGCTGGCACCGCATCCCGCGGATCCGGTGGGCTGAGCCCGGAGGGGCCCGCACCGCCGCACGTCCCGCTTACGGCCGGTGGCCGGGCCCTACGAGGGGTCCGGGTCACCGCTGTCGCCCGGCGGCGACGTCGAGCCGCCCGGGTCCGAGGAGTCCGAGTCGGTCGGAGTGGGCGTCGGCGTCGGATCGCTCGGATCAGGGGACGGGTCCGGGCTGGTCGGGGGCTGGGTGGAGCCCGGCCCCGAGGGGCTCGGGTCGCTCGGGGTGGGGGCGGGGTCGTGGGCACCGGGGTGGGACGGACCCGCTTTCCCGTACCCGGCGATGGTGACCATCGCGCCCGCCGGGGAGATCGACACCCGCGCGCTCCAGTGGCCCGCCGGCTCGCGAAGATGATCGACGTACACCTTGATCGTCAACGACTCGCCCGGGTCGAGCGTTCCCGAGTACTGGCTGAGGTAGAGCCAGGACGCGCCGGTGCGCGCCGACCAGTGGACCGGCGAACTGCCGGACGCGGTCAGCGTGACCAGGGTCGTGTCGCCGTCGGTGCCGGCCGCCACCGAGAGGTGCCCCGCGTTCCGTCCCGGGGTGCTTCCGGGGGCGCTGACGACCTCCACGGAGACATCCGGCGAGCGGCTGCCCTTGGTGAATCGGGCGTCGGGTCCCGCGCTGGCGTTGCCGGCGTTCTCGTAGCCGCCCCCGCGCCCGTCGTCCAGACCGTCGGGGTCCTGGGCCTCGCTCGTGGTGGCCGGGCGGCCGTCCACACCCTCGCCGACCAGGGGCGCGCCCCGGTACGCCGCCCAGAGGGCGAGAACGGGCGCGGCGACGACGGTGGCGACGATCGTGGTCGTGACGGCACGCGCGCGCAGCCGGTCCCTCCGGGCGGCGTGGTCCTTGGGATCCATCGGGAAACCGCGCCGGTCGAAGCGTGGGGCGCTGCCCCGCGCGCGGGGGGCGTGCGCCATGGCGACGCGCAGGGCCGCGTGCGGGGCCTCCAGGACGGGGAGCGCCGCGGGCGTGACGCTGGTGCCGGGCCAGGCGCCGGGGACCGCGCGCTCGGCGGTGCGGCGGCAGCGCGGGCAGTCGTCGACGTGCCGGACCAGTTCGCCGCGCAGGGTGGTGCTCAGCACGAGCTGGTTGTCGCCGGTGAGCCGGGCCACGCTGGGGCAGGCGCCGGTCTCCACCACGGCGAGGGCCGCGCGGGTGCGTTCGACCTCGCAGGCGGCGGAGGCGAGCAGCTCGCGCGCGGTGGCGAGGTCCATGCCCAGGACGGCGGCGACCTCGTGGGCGGCGAGCTGGTGGCGTACGGCGAGTTCGAGCGCCTCGCGCTGCTCAGGGGTGGTGCCGGCGGCCTCCGGCCAGGCCAGCAGGCCGAGTTCGTGCCGACGGTGGGTCCGGACCTCATCGGAGACGGGCGCGGCGCTCAGGGCCTCGGCCGCGCGCCGGTCGGCGGCGGCCTTGTGGGCTCCCTTCTGTGCGGCTTCCTTCTGTGCGGCTTCCTCGTGGGTGCTCCGAGAGGCGCCCCGGGGGTCGCTCTTGCGCGGGGCGGACCGCCCGGAGGCGTGCGCCGCCTGCCGCTTGCGCCGCGCTTCCGTGAGCTTGCGCAGGCAGGACCAGCGGGCCAGCGCGTAGAGCCAGGCCCTGCGGTCGGCGGCGGACTCGGGGCCGCGCTGGCCGCGCCGCTCGGCCAGCGCGAGGGCGTCGCCCAGGGCAGCGGTGGCCGCGTCGTGGTCGCACAGCACGGACAGGCAGTAGGTGAACAGGCCGTCCAGGTAGGGCTCGTAACGCGCGGGGGGACGCTGGGCCAGGGTGCGGGGGGTCGCGGCACGGGGCACGGCCGCCCGCTTGCGCGCGGCTCCGTGCGCCCGGTGTGCGCCGGTGGTGTGCGTGGAGGTCTCCGAACTGCTGCTCATCACCCGTGCGACCGTAGGTGCCCGAGGGCGGCCCCTTCCTCCCCCTTGAGCACATTTAATCCGTACGGGTGAAACGATCCCTCATAAGGGGACAGGAACCCCCGACCCCTGGCCTGGGCCGTCACGGATGGCGATGGCAGGCGATGGCAGATGGGGGCGCGATGGCTCCGCGGAGGGCTCGGTCGCACGGGGGTGGGAAGGGGGCATGGGGGCTCGGTGCACGGGCTGCGGCGGCTCGGGGAACAGGGCCGCGGCGGCCGGGAGCCGAGGTGCGGAGGATCGAGTCGGACGGGGACCGGACGGGGGCCGGGGCCGGGGTGCACCGGCGCGTGCCGGGTTGTCAGTGGCTCCGGCTACGGTTCGGTCATGGCTGCCCGTACGAAAACCGCGAAGGACCGGCCGTCCTACCGCTGCACCGAGTGCGGCTGGCAGACGGCCAAGTGGCTCGGCCGCTGCCCCGAATGCCAGGCCTGGGGGACGGTCGAGGAGTACGGCACGCCCGCTGTCCGGACGACGGCACCGGGGCGGGTCACCACGTCCGCGGTGCCCATCGGACAGGTCGACGGCCGTCAGGCCACCGCCCGCAGCACCGGCGTGCCCGAGCTGGACCGCGTCCTCGGCGGCGGTCTCGTGCCCGGAGCGGTCGTCCTCGTCGCGGGTGAGCCGGGCGTCGGCAAGTCCACGCTCCTCCTGGACGTGGCGGCCAAGTCCGCGAGCGACGAGCACCGCACGTTGTATGTGACGGGCGAGGAGTCGGCGAGCCAGGTGCGGCTCCGCGCGGACCGCATCAAGGCGATCGACGACCACCTCTATCTCGCCGCGGAGACCGATCTGGCGGCCGTCCTCGGCCACTTGGACGCGGTGAAGCCGTCCCTGCTCATCCTGGACTCCGTCCAGACCATCGCCTCCCCGGAGATCGACGGCGCACCCGGCGGCATGGCGCAGGTCCGCGAGGTCGCGGGCGCGCTCATCCGTGCCTCCAAGGAGCGCGGCATGTCCACCCTGCTTGTGGGCCATGTCACCAAGGACGGCGCGATCGCCGGACCCCGGCTGCTCGAACACCTCGTGGACGTCGTCCTGTCGTTCGAGGGCGACCGGCACGCGCGTCTGAGACTCGTCCGAGGCGTCAAGAACCGATACGGGACGACGGACGAGGTCGGCTGCTTCGAGCTGCACGACGAGGGCATCACCGGCCTCACCGACCCGTCGGGGCTCTTCCTGACGCGCCGCACCGAGCCCGTCCCCGGCACCTGTCTGACCGTCACCCTCGAAGGCCGCCGCCCCCTGGTCGCCGAGGTGCAGGCGCTCACGGTGGACTCGCAGATCCCCTCCCCGCGCCGTACGACGTCCGGCCTGGAGACCTCCCGCGTCTCGATGATGCTCGCCGTTCTGGAGCAGCGCGGGCGGATCAGCGCACTCGGGAAGCGGGACATCTACTCGGCGACGGTCGGCGGCGTGAAGCTCTCCGAGCCCGCCGCGGACCTCGCCATCGCGCTCGCCCTGGCCTCCGCGGCGAGCGACACCCCGCTGCCCAAGAACCTCGTGGCGATCGGCGAAGTGGGGCTCGCGGGCGAGGTCAGACGGGTCACGGGCGTCCAGCGCAGGCTGTCCGAAGCACACCGTCTGGGGTTCACCCACGCGCTCGTGCCGACCGATCCCGGCAAGGTCCCGGCGGGCATGAAGGTCCTGGAAGTGGCCGACATCGGCGCGGCGCTGAGCGTGCTTCCGCGCTCGCGTCGCAGAGAGGCCCCACGGGAAGAGGAGCAGCGCCGGTAGACTTTGCCCTGGTCTCGCCCGTCCGTACGAACCGAGCGCGACCGGAAACCCGCGACCGGAGGAGTGCAGTGGCAGCCAACGACCGGGCAGCAGCTCCCGGAAAGTCCGGTGGGAGCTCCGGTGCCGATGGCCTGATGCGCGCCGCACTCAGCGCCGTGGCACCTGGTACGGCACTTCGTGACGGGCTCGAACGGATTCTCCGCGGCAACACGGGCGGACTCATCGTGCTCGGCTCCGACAAGACCGTCGAAGCGATGTGCACGGGCGGTTTTGTCCTGGATGTCGAGTTCACCGCGACCCGTCTGCGCGAACTGTGCAAGCTCGACGGCGGCATCGTGCTCGACAAGGACATCACCAAGATCCTTCGGGCGGGCGTCCAGCTGGTGCCCGACCCGACGATCCCGACGGAGGAGACGGGCACGCGGCACCGCACCGCGGACCGGGTGAGCAAGCAGGTCGGCTACCCCATCGTCTCGGTCTCCCAGTCGATGCGCCTGATCGCCCTGTACGTCGGCGGTCAGCGCCGCGTCCTGGAGGACTCCGCCGCGATCCTCTCGCGCGCCAACCAGGCCCTCGCCACGCTGGAGCGCTACAAGCTCCGCCTGGACGAGGTCGCGGGAACGCTGTCGGCGCTGGAGATCGAGGACCTCGTCACCGTCCGGGACGTCTCCGCGGTCGCCCAGCGTCTGGAGATGGTGCGCCGCATCGCCACCGAGATCGCCGAGTACGTCGTCGAGCTGGGCACCGACGGGCGTCTGCTGACCCTCCAGCTCGACGAGCTGATCGCCGGCGTCGAGCCCGATCGCGAGCTGGTCGTCCGGGACTACGTTCCCGAGCCGACCGCCAAGCGTTCCCGCACGGTCGACGAGGCACTGTCCGAGCTGGACGCGCTCAGCCACGCGGAGCTCCTCGAACTCTCCACAGTGGCGCGGGCGTTGGGTTACACCGGCTCTCCGGAGGCGCTCGACTCCGCGGTCTCCCCGCGCGGTTTCCGCCTTCTCGCCAAGGTGCCGCGGCTGCCGGGCGCGATCATCGACCGGCTCGTGGAGCACTTCGGCGGGCTCCAGAAGCTGCTCGCCGCGAGCGTGGACGACCTGCAGACGGTCGACGGCGTGGGCGAGGCCCGGGCGCGCAGCGTCCGCGAGGGCCTGTCCCGGCTGGCGGAGTCGTCGATCCTGGAGCGTTACGTCTAAAGGCTGCCGTCCGGATCACGCCGCGGACGCGGGGCGGGGTCCGGCACGCACGTCTGCGGCGTTGCCGTCCGGATCGCGCCGCGGACGCGGGCGGGTCCCGGAAGTCGGCGTGGCCCCTGCACGGACAGGGGCGGACCGCCCCTCGGGACCCTCAGTCCTTGGAGAGTACGAACGACGTCTGCGCCTTCGCCAGGCCCGGCGTCTTCGCCTCGACCAGGTACGTGCCGGCGGGAGCCGCACCCGGCGAGGGCGTCGCGCACTCGGGGGCAGAAGCCTTGCGGTCCCACTTCACCGTGTAGGTGACCTGGTCGCCGGCCGAGACGCGGTAGAGGACGCCCGCGGCATTCTTCGGGCAGTCGTCCGAGGCCCAGATGTCGTCGTCGCTGCCCGCCTGAGTGATCGTCAGAACGGTGTTCTTCGGGCCGAGATCGACCTTGCAGTCGCTGCCCGAGGAGTTCTTGGCGACGAGCTCGATCGTGGGCTGCTCGCCGGGGGCGTACGTGTTGCGGGCGCTCTTGAGCGTCAACTTCACCTTGCCCGCGGTGCAGTTGGGGAGAGTGGAACCGGCCGGGAGCTGATCGGCCGATCCGCCACCGGTGCCGACCCCTGCGCCGGAACCGCCGCCGGCGCTCGCGCCGGAGCCCTCGGAACCGCCGTCGGAGCCGTCGCCGGATCCCCCGTCGCTTCCGCCGGAACCCCCGTCACTACCGCCACTGCCGTCACCGCCGTCACTGCCGCTCGACTCGTCGCGGCCGCCCGGGTGTTGGCTGATCGCGGGACCCGAACCGGAGGGACCCGGCGTGATCGAGGGCGCGGGGTTCTTTCCGTTCGACCCACCGGAGTTGTTGTTGCCGCCCCCGCCGCCGGTACTGACCACCCAGACCGTGAGCAGCGCCAACAGCGCTACCACGGACAGCAGAACGGCCCTCCGACGCCAATAGATGGTGGAGGGGAGCGGCCCGACCGGATTGCGCAGAGATCCCACGGCGCAAACTGTACGAGAGATCCGCCGCGCGACTGGCCCCACCCGCCGCCCTGGTCGCAACTTTTCCGGATCATCATCTCGGCAGACGGCCTTCCCGGCGCCTCGACAAACACCGAGGGCGGTCTTTCACCACCGCCCGCCCCGGCGTCGTCCCCGCATCCCCGCCACCGCATGGCAGGATCGATAGCGCCATGACTGCACCCACCAAGCCCACCCAGCCCACCCGGAACGCTTCCGGCGAGGACCTCCACACCCCCGTCATCGCCTGGTTCGACGAGCACGCCCGCGATCTGCCCTGGCGGCACCCCGATGCCGGCCCCTGGGCGGTGATGGTCAGCGAGTTCATGCTCCAGCAGACCCCGGTCAACCGCGTACTGCCCGTGTACGAGCAGTGGCTGGCCCGCTGGCCGCGCCCCGCCGATCTGGCGAAGGACGCTCCTGGGGAAGCCGTCCGGGCCTGGGGGCGGCTCGGTTACCCGCGCCGCGCCCTGCGTCTGCACGGCGCCGCGGTGGCCATAACGGAGCGGCACGGCGGCGACGTACCGACGGAGCACGCCCAGCTGCTGGCGCTGCCCGGTATCGGGGAGTACACGGCGGCCGCCGTCGCGTCGTTCGCGTACGGCCAGCGGCATCCCGTCCTGGACACGAACGTCCGCCGGGTCTTCGCCCGCGCCGTCACCGGCGTGCGGTACCCGCCGAACGCCACCACCGCCGCCGAGCGCAAGCTCGCCCGTGCCCTGCTTCCCGAGAGCGAGAGCACGGCGTCGCGCTGGGCCGCCGCCTCGATGGAGCTCGGCGCGCTGATCTGCACGGCGAAGAACGAGACGTGTCACCGCTGCCCGATCGCCGCGCAGTGCGCGTGGCGGTTGGCCGGCAAGCCGGAGCACGAGGGACCGCCGCGCAAGGGGCAGACGTACGCGGGCACGGACCGCCAGGTGCGCGGCAAACTGCTGGCCGTCCTGCGGGAGGCCCATGCGCCGGTTCGGCAGTCCGCGCTGGACCGCGTGTGGGACGAACCGGTCCAGCGGGCCCGGGCGCTCGACGGACTCGTCGCCGACGGACTGGTGGAGCCGCTCCCGGGTGGTCTGTATCGGCTGCCGATGACATAGCGGAGGCGCCGAACCAGCATCAATCCGGACGTACACCCCCTCCGCCTTACCCCGCGCCTACAACCGTTACACAACCGACGGACAGCCGAGTGCCGGCCGCAGGCTGGCTCGGACAACCCCGTGACAACGCCTCCGTAGCTTCATTGCCGTACCGCAGGAAGGACCGCAACAAGCGGTCGCGGAGCGGCGGTTCGCAGGCAATGGACAACCGGCAGCAGGCAGGTCGGAAACGGGGATGGAGGCGGTTGATCATGGCGCACGGCGAGGTGCTCGAATTCGAGGAGTACGTCCGCACGCGACAGGACGCGCTGCTGCGCAGTGCCCGCCGCCTGGTCCCCGACCCGGTCGACGCCCAGGACCTGCTCCAGACCGCGCTCGTCCGGACGTACGGCCGCTGGGACGGCATCGCCGACAAGCGACTGGCCGACGCCTACCTGCGCCGCGTCATGATCAACACCCGCACCGAGTGGTGGCGCGCCCGCAAGCTCGAAGAGGTGCCCACGGAGCAGCTGCCGGACGCTAGCGTGGAGGACGCCACCGAGCAGCACGCGGACCGCGCGCTGCTGATGGACATCATGAAGGTGCTGGCACCCAAGCAGCGCAGTGTCGTGGTGCTGCGACACTGGGAGCAGATGTCCACGGAGGAGACGGCCGCCGCACTCGGCATGTCGGCCGGAACGGTCAAGAGCACGCTGCACCGGGCACTGGCCCGGCTCCGCGAGGAGCTGGAGAGCCGCGACCTGGACGCCCGCGCGCTCGAACGTGAGGAGCGGGAGCGTTGCGCGGCCTAGGAGTTCGGGGCAGACAGGCCCTGAAGGCGGGGAGTTCGGCGGCTGCCGGGCTCACCGCCCTCGGTCTTTTCGTGACCGCGTGCGCCACCGGCGGCACCGGCGCCCGCGACGAGGGCCCGGCGGGCAGCGACGCGGTCGCCAAGGGCGGTGCCGCACCGGTCGTCTCCGGCTCGCCCACCCGGGCGCCGAAGCGCGCGGACGCGGTCAGGATCGTCAAGGCCGACCCGGCGGTCAGCACGGCGGTCAAGCGCGACCTGAAGCCGTGCGTCGCCGACGAGTACCCGGTCGACGTGTCGTACGGGGACCTGACCGGCGGATCGTCGAACGACATCGTGATCAACGTGATGACCTGTGCCGACGCCGTGGGCGTCGGCTCGTACGTCTATCGCGAGGAGAACGGCAGGTACCAGAATGTCTTCAAGGCCGAGGAACCGCCGGTCTACGCCGAGATAGACCGCGGCGATCTGGTGGTCACCCAGCAGCTGTACGAGAAGGGCGACCCGGTGTCGTACCCCTCCAGCGAGGAAGTGATCACCTACAGCTGGTCCGCGACGCGGTTCGCCGAGCAGTCCCGGATCCACAACGACTACAGCAACGCGGTGGGCGGCGCGAGCTCGCCCTCCCCCGACGCGAACTGAGAGCGGACGGAACAGCCGGATGGCAGAGCAGACCCACGTCCTGTTCGTCGAGGACGACGACGTCATCCGCGAGGCCACGCAACTCGCCCTGGAACGCGACGGCTTCGCGGTAACGGCCATGCCCGACGGGCTGTCGGGCCTGGAGGCGTTCCGTGCCGACCGCCCCGACATCGCCCTGCTGGACGTGATGGTCCCCGGGCTCGACGGCGTCTCACTGTGCCGCCGTATCCGCGACGAGTCGACCGTGCCGGTCATCATGCTGTCCGCGCGCGCGGACTCGATCGACGTCGTGCTCGGCCTGGAGGCCGGCGCCGACGACTATGTGACCAAGCCCTTCGACGGCGCCGTGCTGGTCGCCCGGATCCGCGCGGTGCTGCGCCGCTTCGGGCACGCGAGCGGCGGGCAGGGAGCGGGGACCGAGGGGGCCGGGTCGCTGGACGGCGGGATGCTCGCCTTCGGTGACCTGGAGATCGACACCGAGGGCATGGAGGTACGCAGGAACGGTACGCCGGTGGCCCTGACGCCCACCGAGATGCGGCTGCTCCTGGAGTTCTCCGCGGCGCCCGGGACGGTGTTGAGCCGCGACAAGCTGCTCGAACGGGTGTGGGACTACGGCTGGGGTGGGGACACCCGGGTGGTCGACGTCCATGTGCAGCGGCTGCGTACGAAGATCGGCCAGGACCGTATCGAGACGGTCCGCGGCTTCGGCTACAAGTTGAAGGCCTGAGCACGGGTATGCGGGGGATATTTCAGCGCTCGGCTCCGGGGAAACCCTCGGTTCCGGGTCAGGGACCGATTCCGGGGAGACGCCGGGACGCGGGCGGGGGCACGACCACGGGCCCGCGCGCCGGCACCGCCACCGGCAGAGACGGCACCGCGACCGGCAGAGGCGCCGGCGGGGGCAGAGGCAGAGGCAGAGGCAGAGGCCTCAGTATCGGCATCGACCGGGGCACGGATTCGGGTACGAGCATTCGTACAGGCATCCGGTGGAAGCTCAGCACGGCGATCGCCCTGGTCGGCGCGCTGGTCGCGATCGCGCTGAGCCTGGTCGTGCACAACGCGGCCCGTGTCTCGATGCTGGACAACTCGCGCGACCTGGCCGACGAACGCATCCAGCTCGCCCAGCGCATGTACGGGCCGGGCCGGACGCCGCCGTTCGGGGCCACGATCGACGATCCCTCCATTCCGGCGGACCTGCTGGCGAAGGTCTCGGAGGGGCGGCGGGCGACCTATGTCTCCGCGGGCGCGAACGGTGTTCCGGACATCTGGGCCGCCGTACCGCTCAGGAACGGCCAGGTGCTGTCCTGGCACGAGCGGTTCACGGACCGCAACGCGGACGTGATGAAGGACCTCGACCAGGCGCTGATCATCGGCTCCATCGCGGTCGTCTTCGGCGGCAGCGCCCTCGGTGTGCTGATCGGCGGCCAGCTCTCGCGTCGCCTGCGCAAGGCGGCGTCCGCCGCGAACCGGGTCGCCAAGGGCGAGACCGACGTCCGCGTCCGGGACGCGATCGGCGGTGTCGTGCTCGACGAGACCGACGACCTCGCGCGCGCCGTGGACGCCATGGCCGACGCGCTCCAGCAGCGCATCGAGGCCGAGCGCCGGGTGACCGCCGACATCGCCCATGAACTGCGCACACCGGTGACCGGGCTGCTCACGGCTGCCGAGCTCCTGCCGCCCGGCCGCCCCACCGAGCTCGTACGGGACCGGGCGCAGGCCATGCGCACGCTCGTCGAGGACGTACTGGAGGTCGCCCGGCTCGACGGTGCCTCCGAGCGGGCCGAGCTGCAGGACATCATGCTCGGCGACTTCGTGAGCCGGCGGGTGGCCGCCAAGGGCGCCGACGTCGAGGTGCGCGTGGTGCACGAGTCGGAGGTCACGACGGACCCGCGCCGCCTGGAGCGTGTCTTGCTCAACCTTCTCGCGAACGCCGCCCGGCACGGCAGGCCGCCGATCGAGGTCACCGTCGAGGGGCGCGTCATCCGCGTCCGCGACCACGGTCCCGGCTTCCCCGAGAAGCTCCTCGCCGAGGGGCCGAGCCGGTTCCGCACCGGCAGCGCCGACCGCGCGGGCGACGGCCACGGACTCGGCCTCACCATCGCCGCGGGCCAGGCTCGGGTGCTCGGCGCGCGGCTGACCTTCCGCAACGTACGGCCCGCCGGGGCCCCGGACGACGTACCCGCCGAGGGCGCGGTCGCCGTCCTGTGGCTGCCGGAGCACGCGCCGACGAGCACGGGGAGCTACCCGATCCTGCCGCCGTCCGGGAAGTAGCCGGAGGGCACGAGCCCTGTCCCAGGGGCTGTCCCGGCAGCCCTGGGACGCTCCAGTCCTGGTCCGGGTCGAGGCCGCCGCCCTCGCGGCGCTGCGTGGAGGAGAACCGGTCACGTCCTCGGCCGGCCGCGGCTGCCGCATTCGGTCCACGTTCCGTATCCCGTGCCACTGACAGTCACGTGGAACGGGATACGGAACGGAGCCGGAGCGAGGGACGGCACGGGAGAAGGCCCCCGGGGCGGACAACGCCGGGGGCCTTCGGTGCGAGGAGTTCGGGGGCCGGCGGAAGGACCTGCCCCGCGGTCAGGTCAGACCGGCTCGGCGAGCGGGACCTGGGGTGCCTCGTCCGGCGCCCCGTCCTCGGCGGGCTTGGGCGCTCCCGCTCCCTTGAGGGCGACCTCCTTGACGAACACCGACGAGATCATCACGATCACGGCCACCGACGCGCCCAGCAGGAAGGCCGAGTGCGTACCGGCCGACACCGCGTGCTGGTAGGCCTCGCGCGCCGCCGCCGGCAGCTTCGCCAGGCTCGCCGCGTCCAGCTGCGGGGACTGCTCGGTGATCTTCGAGCCCAGCGCACCGGCCTTCTCGGCCATGACGTCCTTGACGCGGTTGTTGAACAGCGCGCCCATGACGGCGACACCGAACGACGAGCCGAGCGTACGGAACAGGGTGGAGGAGGAGGACGCGACGCCCATGTCCTTCATCTCCACGCTGTTCTGCGCCACCAGCATGGTGACCTGCATCAGGCAGCCCATGCCCAGGCCGAGGACGGCCATGTAGACGCCGGACATGAAACGGGTGGTGTCCGTGTCCATCGTCGACAGCAGGTAGAGGCCGACCACCATCAGCACACCGCCGATGACGGGGAAGATCTTGTAGCGGCCGGTGGCGGTGGTGACCCGCCCGGCGACCATCGACGTCACGAGCATCGCGCCCAGCATGGGCAGCAGCAGCAGACCGGAGTTGGTCGCGGACGCGCCCTGTACCGCCTGCTGGTACAGCGGCAGGAACAGCGTGGCGCCGAACATGGCGAAGCCGGTGACGAAGCCGATGATCGACATCAGCGTGAAGTTGCGGCTGCGGAAGATGTGCAGCGGCAGGATCGGCTCGGCGGCCTTGGTCTGCCAGAAGACGAACCCGACCAGCGCGGCGACACCGAGGCCGATGAGCTCCATGATCCGCGCGGACGACCAGGCGTACTCCGTGCCGCCCCAGGTGGTGACGAGGACGATGGAGGTGATGCCGATGGTCAGCAGCGCGGCA
Organism: Streptomyces sp. NPDC060027; assembly: GCF_042737005.1. Classification (NCBI taxonomy): domain Bacteria; kingdom Bacillati; phylum Actinomycetota; class Actinomycetes; order Kitasatosporales; family Streptomycetaceae; genus Streptomyces; species Streptomyces sp. NPDC060027. The sequence goes on along the minus strand of NZ_JBHWVI010000077.1, from coordinate 6,113 downwards.
CCGAGGTAGTCGATGCGCGTCTCGGACCGCTTCTTCGGCAGGTGCAGGACGATGCTGATCGCGGCGAGCGCGACCGCGCCGAGCGGCAGGTTGATGTAGAAGGACCAGCGCCAGCCCCAGTTGTCGGTGATGGTGCCGCCGATCAGCGGACCGCCGATCATCGCCAGGGCCATGATGCCGGCCATCATGCCCTGGTACTTGCCGCGCTCACGGGGCGGGATCAGGTCACCGATGATCGCCATGACGCCGACCATGAGACCGCCGGCGCCGAGACCCTGGATGGCCCGGAACCCGATCAGCTCGCCCATGTTCTGGGCCATGCCGCTCAGCGCGGAGCCGATCAGGAAGATCACGATCGACGACATGAAGGAGCCCTTGCGGCCGTACATGTCGCCGACCTTGCCCCAGATCGGGGTGGAGGCAGCGGTGGCGAGGGTGTACGCCGTCACGACCCAGGAAAGGTGTTCGAGTCCGCCGAGCTCACCCACGATGGTCGGCATGGCGGTGCCGACGATCATGTTGTCGAGCATCGCCAGCATCATCGTGAGCATCAGCGCGAGCAGGACCACGCGCACGCTGCGCTGCGGCTTCTCGCCCTCGGCCGGTTTCCCGGCATCGGCGACCGGTTCGGCCGCCTTCGTCTTGTCCGCCATCGTTCCCACTCCCCTAAGTACTTCTGCCGCCGTCCGGCTACTTACTTGCCGACCGACAAGCTGACTACACTCAGGGAAAATAGCCTCGCAACTAGCCGGGCGTCAAGTAAGTAGGACTAGTTTTGCCAGCCGGTCGACAGGTAAGTTTCAGGGAGCGCGAGGCATACGAGGATGGGCGGCACGATGGACGGCACCAAGCGGCAGCGCCGGGGCGACACGCGGCAGCGCATCCAGGACGTGGCCCTCGAACTTTTCTCCGAGCAGGGCTACGAGAAGACCTCACTGCGCGAGATCGCCGAGCACCTCGACGTCACCAAAGCGGCGCTCTACTACCACTTCAAGACCAAGGAAGAGATCCTCATCAGCCTCTTCGAGGATCTGACGAGGCCGCTCGACGAGCTGATCGAGTGGGGCAAGCAGCAGCCGCACAGCCTGGCGACCAAGCAGGAGGTGCTGCGCCGCTACAGCGACGCCCTCGGCGGCGCGTCCCCGCTCTTCCGCTTCATGCAGGAGAACCAGGCGACGGTGCGCGAGCTGAGCATCGGCGAGACCTTCAAGGACCGCATGATCAGCATGCTGGAGATCATCAAGGAGCCCGAGTCGCCGCTGACCGACCAGGTCCGCTGCATCAGCGCGCTCTTCACGATGCACGCCGGCATGTTCGTCCTCAAGGACGTCGAAGGCGACCCCGAGGACAAGCGCAAGGCTGTCCTGGAGGTCGCCATCGATCTGGTGACACAGGCCCACGGGGGCGGAGCGGCCGGAGGCGGAGCTTCGTAGCGCCGCTTCCGACGCCGGGGCTCCGCCTCGGGCTCCGCACCTGGGCTCCGCGCCGGGTCACCGGCGCGGGCAGGCGGATCAGACCTTGACGCCCTTGGCACGCAGGAACGAGGCCGGGTCGACGGCCGAACCGTAGTTGGCGGTCGTACGGATCTCGAAGTGCAGGTGCGGGCCACTGGAGTTGCCGGTGTTGCCGGACAGGGCGATGTGCTGACCGGTGGCGACGACCTGGCCGATCTTCACGTCGATGCGCGACAGGTGGGCGTACTGCGAGTACGTGCCGTTGGCGTGCTTGATGACGACGGCGTTGCCGTACGCCGGACCGTCACCGGCGCCGTTGCCGCCGGCCTTGACTATGGTGCCACCGTGCGCGGCGACGACGTTGGTGCCCAGCGGCACGGCGAAGTCCTGGCCCGAGTGCTTGTGGGACCACATGCCGCCGGCCTGGTTGAAGGAGGCGGACAGGGTGTACTTCGCCACCGGGTCGACCCAGGAAGCGGCCTTCTTGGCGACGGACTTCTTGGCGGACGCCTTCGCTGCGGCGGCCTTCTTGACGGCCGCGGCCTTCTTGACGGCCGCAGCCTTCTGCGCGGCGGCGGCCTTCGCCTGAGCGGCCGCCTGCGTCTGCACGGCGTTGGCTGCGGTGACGGTACCGCTGCTGCTGAGGCCGGTTTCGGCGGCGGTCGCGACCCCTGCGCCCAGAACGACCGAGGCGCCCAGACCGACGGCGAGAACGGCCGCCCGAGTGCGGACCATGGACGTAAGGGACTTGCGGGACGTGACGCGCTTCGACATGAATACCTCGTGGAGACGGGGACAGGGACTGAACAACCACTCCGGTGCACTGGCGGCCACCGAGCGGGCCATTCATTGGTAACCCGCACCCCCAGGGGCACTCAAACGGCCTATCTACGACGTGAGCTAGTACTTCACCGCAAAACTTGATGAACCTTGACACCCTGGACATCTCGCACGGGATCTTGCCGTTTTTGCCCGAGAAACCAGGTTTAGCCCCACTTCGGGCCAGCACATCCCTTGCTAAACCTGCCCTCGGCCCATCCGTCTCCTCGGGGTGCGGATCGACCCTCGAACCCCGGGCCGAAGGTCCTTTTTGTCCGATTTCGCGTCTCCACTATTCGCCCTAGTACCGGACAAACCGCCTGTGCGTCATGTCACCGGGCCCCCGGATTCAGGGGCCCCTGAATGTGACGCGGGCTACGCTGCGGCCCCTGTTTTCAAGGGCCTTGGGGAGCCGATCGGCCCTCCCCGACCGCCCGGATGCCCGCCCCGCCGTCCTCATGGCACGGATGGGCCCTGACCGCGCCTCTGTGACCGCTCCAGGCGGGGGCCCCGGACGGCGGGGCGCCGGACGGCTCCCTGCCGGGGGCGCCCGCGGCCGGGGCCTGTCGCGACCGCCCGGGCTGGTGCGCCACCGCGCCCTGCTGTGTGGATCAGCTGTCAGAACATACGGTTGTCCTTCAGGCTCAACGTTCTCCCGGGGGATCGTCATGGACCCAGTAGCCGTCGGCACCCGCCTGGCCTCCAGCGTGGCCGCGCCTCTCGTCAGAAAACTCTTCGTGACGGAGGGCCCGGGGGCCGGGCTCGTCGACAAGCCCGTACGCATCTCCGCGTTCGTCTCCTTCAAGGGCGAGAAGCGGGTCATCGGCGAGAAGGAACTGGCCGCCCTTTCCGCCGAGTTGGTCGGCCGGGCAGTGCGGGCCGGGGAACGTCCGATCCCCGCCGACGAGGAGCGGGCCGTCGTCCACGCCCTCGCCGCGACCCTGCACGGCCTGGGCGACCTCACCATGACGGACATCCAGGCCGTGGAACTCGGCCACCGCGCGCTCGCCCTGCGCCTGCGCGCGGCGAGCGGGAACCCCGACCGTGACCTGTCCTTCGACGCGACCCTGTTCTACGAGGGGCTGCTCGACACGGCCTGCCTCCACATCCTGCACTTCTTCACCCAGCGCTCGACCTTCGCCGCCCGCACCCTCGTGGAGCACAGCCGCAGACAGCGCGAACTCATCGCCAAGGTGGACGAGTTGATCGCCCGCACCCCCATGGCGGGCGGCACCGACCAGGCCTTCGAGCAGCGCTATCTCGCCCAGGTCGCCACCAAGCACAGCCACCTCACCATCTACGGCATCGACCTCGTCAACTCCCCGGAACGCTGGCCGCTGGACGCCGCCTACCTCAGCCTCCAGGCCGTACGACCCGGGGGAGACGAGGAGACCGCTTCCTCGGACGGTGTGCTCATCGCGGCGGCCGGCTCCTCCCTGCCCGCCGAACAGGCCCTGTCGGAAGAGGACTTGGTGCTCCTGCGCGGCGTGGCCGGTTCCGGAAAGACCACGCTCGTGCAGTGGCTCGCGGTGACCGCGGCACGCGGAGAGCGGGGAGACCGCATCCCCTTCGTTCTCCCTCTGCGCACCCTCGTCCGCCGCCCGGACGGCCTTCCGTCCCCCGACGCCTTCCTCTCCGCCGTCCGCGTCCCCTTCCACGCGACCCAGCCCGGCGGCTGGACCGACCGGGTCCTCGGCCAGGGCCGCGGCCTGCTGCTCGTCGACGGCCTCGACGAGATCCCCGAACGCGACCGTGAGCGCACCCGCCGCTGGCTGCGCGAGCTCCTCGACGCCTACCCCGGCAACCAGTGGCTGGTCACGTCCCGTCCCTCGGCCGTACGGGAGGACTGGCTCGCCCCCGACGGATTCACCGAACTGGTCCTCTCGCCGATGACCGGCGACGACGTGGCCGCGTTCATCCGCCGCTGGCATGCCGCGGCACGCCTGGACGCCTCGGACACGAACCGCCTCGACGGCTACGAGCGTTCCCTCCTCGACGCCGTCCGGACCAAGCCGGACCTCGGCCGCCTCGCCACCAACCCCTTGATGTGCGGGCTGATCTGCGCGCTGCACCGTGACCGACGGGGTTATCTGCCGCACGGCAGACAGGAGTTGTACGACGCCGCGCTCTCCATGCTGCTGTCGCGCCGTGACGAGGAGCGCGACATGTTCGTGCGGGGAGGCGATCACGACGGCATCCATCTCACGGAACTTCCGCAGATCCAGCTTCTGCAACGGCTCGCCTACTGGCTCATCCGCAACGGCCGGGTGGAGATGGACCGCGAACGCGCCGAACGCATCGTCGCCGATGTGCTGCCCTCGCTCCCGGCCGCCGCCCACCAGGGCGACGCCTCGCAGGTACTGCGTCATCTCATCGTCCGCAGCGGCCTCCTCCGTGAACCCACCCTCGGCACCGTCGAGTTCGTCCACCGCACCTTCCAGGACTACCTGGGCGCCAAGGCCGCCGTGGAGGACGGGGACTTCGGTCTGCTGGTGCGCAACGCCGGGGAATCCCAGTGGGCGGACGTGATCCGGATGTCCGTCGCCCATGCCCGCCCCCGGGAACGGGCCGATCTGCTGGGTGCCATGACCGACTCGGCGACCCGGCTCGACAGGGCGTCCGCGACCCGCGTACGGCTTCTCGCCCTCGCCTCGCTGGAGCACGCCACGCAGCTAGCCCCCGAGGTGCGGGCCGCCGTGGAGGGCGACGCCGCCGCCCTCATCCCGCCGAGGACGTCCGAGGAGGCCCGTGCCCTGGCCGAGGCCGGCCCCCTCGTCCTGGAGCTGCTGCCCGGACCGGAGGGGCTGACCGAGGCCGAGGCCCGAGGTGTCGTGGTCACCGCCTCCCTGATCGGCACCGACGCGGCCGTCCCCGTACTGGCACGCTTCCGCTCGCACCCGGCCCTGTCCGTACGGGCCCAGCTCACCTGGGCATGGCACCGGTTCGACACCGAGCGCTACGCCTCCGAGATCATCGCCCAGCTGGACCCGGCCGGCCTCTACTTCACCGCGCACTCGACCGCCCAGCTCCACGTGCTGCGCGAACTGGGCGGCCGACCCAGGCTGCAGATCGTCGGAGACATCGACTCGGCGGAGCTGCGCTCCTGTCTCCCGCCCGACCAGGTGACACGTCTGGCGCTGCGGTACAACAACCGTCTGCGCGACCTGGACTTCCTGACGGCGCAGCCGCGGCTGGAGCAGCTCAACCTCGATCAGTGCACGGGAGTCGACGATCTCGCGCCCCTCGCGGAGCTGCCGCTGCGAGGGCTGTTCCTGCTGCCCGCCTCGGAACGGACCCCGGCCCCCAGCGGCCTGGCGGGGCTGACCTCGCTGCGTGACCTGAACATCGGGCACCGGCTCAGGGGCCGGTCGCTGAGCGAGACCCTCCCGCTGAACGCCCAGCTGGAAATCCTCACCTTCGGGCAGGGCGTACTCCGCGACACCGGGATGCGGGGGCTGCGCCACTGGCAGTCGCTGCGCACCCTGTGGCTGAGCCGGGTGCCCGGCGAACTCACCCCCGACGACTGGTCCGAGGCCGCCGCGCTGCCGCGGCTCAGAGAGCTGCGGATCCACCGGGCCGCCCTGGGTTCCCTCGGGTCGGCACCGCCGCTGCCGGGCGTCGAGCACCTGGAACTCAGAAAGCTGCTGGGGACCGAGGACCTGTCCGGGCTCCGGTCCGTGGTGCCGAACCTGCGGACGGTCTATTTCGTCCTCAATTCGGACACCGGCACCGCATCGGAGCATCTCTCGGGTCAACTGCCGGGCGAACACACGACGATCACGACCCATAACGTTCTGTGACCCCTTCCCTTCCGCCCCTCCCCTCCCCTCCCCTCAAGAA
>NZ_JBHWVI010000076.1:0-35051 GCF_042737005.1 Streptomyces sp. NPDC060027 | reverse complement strand
CCCGGCGATCGCTCGCCGGGCGCCCCTTCGTCGTGCGGGTGTTGACTAGGCCGTCTTCTGCTCCCCCGGTCCCCGGCCCCGTGCGTCGCGCGGGATCAGGGTCGGGTTGACGTTCCTCAGGACCACGTCGGCGGTGATGACGACGCGGGCGACGTCCTTGCGGGACGGAACCTCGTACATCACTGCCTGGAGGACTTCCTCCATGATGGCGCGCAGGCCTCGGGCGCCGGTCTGGCGGAGGATGGCCTGGTCGGCGATGGCCTCCAGGGCCTCTCGCTCGAAGTCCAGCTCCACGCCGTCGAGTTCGAAGAGGCGCTGGTACTGCTTCACCAGGGCGTTGCGCGGCTCGACCAGGATCTGGAGGAGGGCCTCGCGGTCCAGGTTGTGGACCGAGGTGATCACCGGGAGTCGGCCGATGAACTCGGGGATCATGCCGAACTTGACCAGGTCCTCCGGCATGACGTCCTCGAACTGGTCCTTGGACTCCAGCTCACGCTTCGAGCGGATCGTCGCGCCGAAGCCGATGCCCTTCGCGCCGGCCCGGGACTCGATGAGCTTCTCCAGACCCGAGAAGGCACCGCCCACGATGAACAGGACGTTCGTCGTGTCGATCTGGATGAACTCCTGGTGCGGGTGCTTGCGCCCGCCCTGGGGCGGCACCGAGGCCGTCGTGCCCTCGAGGATCTTCAGGAGGGCCTGCTGCACGCCCTCGCCGGACACATCGCGCGTGATCGACGGGTTTTCGCTCTTACGGGCGACCTTGTCGATCTCGTCGATGTAGATGATCCCGGTCTCGGCCTTCTTGACGTCGTAGTCGGCGGCCTGGATCAGCTTCAGCAGGATGTTCTCGACGTCCTCGCCGACGTATCCCGCCTCCGTCAGCGCCGTCGCGTCGGCGATGGCGAACGGAACGTTCAGCATGCGCGCGAGGGTCTGGGCGAGGAGCGTCTTGCCGGAACCCGTGGGGCCCAGCAGGAGGATGTTGGACTTCGCCAACTCGATGGCGTCCTCGCGGTTCTGGCCCGCGCTGTTCTCACCGGCCTGGACCCGCTTGTAGTGGTTGTACACCGCGACCGAGAGGGCCTTCTTGGCCGACTCCTGACCGACCACGTACCCCTCGAGGAACTCGTAGATCTCGCGGGGCTTGGGGAGTTCCTCCCAGCGCACCTCGCTCGTCTCCGCGAGTTCTTCCTCGATGATCTCGTTGCAGAGATCGATGCACTCGTCGCAGATGTACACACCGGGGCCTGCGATGAGCTTCTTGACCTGCTTCTGGCTCTTGCCACAGAACGAGCACTTGAGCAGATCGCCGCCGTCACCGATGCGTGCCACGGTGTGCTTCCCCTTCGCCTGGGAGACGCCTAGGTCCAGCGGCTCCTGGTGCTGCCTTATGTCCGACGGTACCTTGCCGAGCCCCTCGTTCGGGCCCCCCTTGGCGCGGTTCACTTTGTCGTGAACCGTGCCAAGGAGCGGCAGACGATACAGCGATACGTCACACGACCGCGGAGTTGTTCATCTTCCGGGTGGAGATGATCTGGTCGATCAGGCCGTACGCCAGGGCGTCCTCGGCCGTGAGGATCTTGTCGCGCTCGATGTCCTCGCGGATCTTCTCGATCGGCGTCGTCGAGTGCTTGGCCAGCATGTCTTCCAGCTGCGCACGCATCCGGAGGATCTCGTTGGCCGCGATCTCGAGGTCCGAGACCTGCCCGCGGCCGGTCTCGCTGTAGGGCTGGTGGATCAGCACACGGGCGTTCGGAAGTGCCATGCGCTTGCCCGGCGTACCGGCGGCCAGCAGGATCGCGGCGGCCGAGGCGGCCTGTCCCATGCAGACCGTCTGAATGTCCGGCTTCACGAACTGCATCGTGTCGTAAATGGCCGTGAGGGCCGTGAACGAGCCACCGGGGCTGTTGATGTAGACCGAGATGTCACGGTCGGGGTCCATCGACTCCAGGCACAGCAGCTGCGCCATGACGTCGTTGGCGGAGGCGTCGTCGATCTGCACGCCGAGGAAGATCACCCGCTCCTCGAACAGCTTCGCGTACGGGTCGTACTCACGCACGCCCTGCGAGGTGCGCTCGACGAAGCGCGGGATGACGTAGCGGGACTCCGCGCGAGGACCGGTGTACTCGGCCTGCGTGCGGGCGAAGAGGCCGCTGCCGGGGAAGTCGTTCACTGTGTCTCCTGAAAAGCCTGAAAGGGCTGAGCGGTCGGCTGAGGGCACGGCGGGGGCCCGGTGCCGCCCGGGGGCGGGGAAGGGCCCTGCGCCGCCCTCGGGGGCGCTGGAGGGGCTTACGCCGCCCCGGTGCCGCCGCCGCCCGGCATACCGGCAGCGGTGGGCATGATGTCGTCGATGAGGCCGTACTCCTTGGCCTCGATCGGGTCGAACCAGCGGTCGCGGTCCGAGTCACGAGTGATCTGCTCGACGGTCTGACCGGTGTGGAAGGAGGTCAGCTCCGCCATCCGCTTCTTGGTGTGCAGCAGCCGCTCCGCGTGGATCTTGATGTCCGACGCGGAGCCCGCGAGGCCCGCGGAGGGCTGGTGGATCAGGATCTCGGCGTTCGGCAGGGCGAAGCGCTTGCCGGGGGTACCGGCGCTGAGCAGGAACTGGCCCATCGAGGCCGCCATGCCCATGGCGATCGTCACCACGTCGTTCTTGATGTACTGCATGGTGTCGTAGATCGCCATGCCGGCCGTGATCGATCCGCCGGGGCTGTTGATGTAAAGGTAAATGTCCTTGTCCGGGTCGGAGGCAAGGAGCAGCAGCTGCGCCGTGATCTTGTTGGCGATGTCATCGTCGACCGCCTGGCCGAGGAAGATGATCCGCTCGCCGAGCAGTCGGTTGTAGACCTGGTCGCCGAGGCCACCACCGATAGGGTCGCCGGCAGCTGTGGGCATCAGATTCGTCACGTATCCACCTGCTCGTCTTACGACGGCGCCGGGCCGTCTCACGTCTTCTGCAGGGACCTGGGACCCCGGGTTCCGCGCCGCCTCCCGACGGCGTCCGGGGACTCCCCTGCCCTCGTATTCATGGACCCTAACGCGCGGGTCCGTCCGGGGAATCCCGCAGAGGGAACTGTTCGCTGTGAGCGCATGCGCTCAGCCGGCCCGACCGGGCTCCCGGGGCCGCCCCTCAGGGGGCTGGGTGCCTCTCCGCCCGGCCCGCCGAAGCCGGCCCCGTTCACGGGCGCGGGTCAGCTGCGCGCCCCCGAAAGCCGCACCCGTGGGGTGCCGGAGGCCGGGAACGCGGCTGCGGCGCGGTGGGGGTTGCTCGCGCAGTTCCCCGCGCCCCTACGGGCGCGCCCGTCCCTGGCGGCCCGCAGGCGCCGACGGGCCGCAAGCGGCACCCCCGTAGGCGCACCCGGTGAACGCTAGAGCAGCTCGCGCAGGCGTTCTGCCAGGAGGTCCCAGCGCCACTTCTCCTCGACCCAGGCGCGGCCCCGTTCGCCCATCCGGCGGCGCAGCTCGGAGTCGCCGAGCAGGGTGACGATGCGGTCGGCCGCTTCCTCGGCGGAGCCGCCGCGCACGACCCAGCCCGTCTCTCCGTCGAGCACGGCGTCGGGCGCGCCGCCCGAGTCGCCGGCCACCACCGGCAGGCCCGTCGCCGACGCCTCCAGGTACACGATGCCGAGCCCCTCGACGTCGAGCCCGCCCCTGCGCGTCCTGCACGGCATCGCGAAGACGTCCCCGGCCCCGTAGTGCGCGGGCAGCTCCGACCAGGGCACCGCCCCGGTGAACCGGACCGAGCCGGCGACGCCGGTGTCGTGCGCGAGCTTGCGCAGCTCCTTCTCGTACGGCCCGCCGCCGACGATCAGCAGCACCGCGTCCGGCTCCTTGGCCAGGATCCGCGGCATCGCGAGCACGAGGGTGTCCTGGCCCTTGCGCGGGACCAGGCGGGAGACGCAGACGACGACCGGCCGGTCGGTGAGACCGAGCCTGGCCCGGACCTCGTCGCCGCCGGAGCCGGGGTGGAAGGTCCCCTCGTCGACGCCGGGCGGCAGCTGGACCATGCGCGCGGCCGCCTCGGGGGTCAGCGCGGAGGCGATCCGCGAGCGCGTGTACTCCCCGAGGTAGGTGATCGTGTCGGTGGACTCACCGATCCGGCGCAGCAGGGTGCGGGCCGCGGGCAGCTGCGCCCAGCCGGCCTCGTGGCCGTGCGTGGTCGCCACGATGCGCCGTGCGCCCGCCCTGCGCAGCGCCGGCGCCATCAGGCCGAGCGGGGCCGCGGCCCCGAACCACACCGACGTACAGCCGTGTTCGCGCAGCAGGCCGACCGCCCGCCGGGTGGCGCCCGGCGTCGGCAGCAGCATCGTCGTACGGTCGCGTACGACGGTGAAGGGCTGCTCGGCGTCGAATGCGGCGGTCGCCTCGGCACCCTCCTGGCCGCGCTTCCACGTCGACGCGTAGACGACGAGTTGTCCGGGGTCCAGACGCAGCGCCATGTTGTGCAGAAAGGCCTGGATGCCGCCGGGTCGGGGCGGGAAGTCGTTCGTCACGATCAGGGTCTTGTGCATCGTGTTCGACACTATCGAATCTATACTCACAGCTCCGCACGACCGCGCTTGACGGCTCGCACACAGACCGGCGCGCCATCATGACTCCGCGAGAAACACGGCGGCGACGCACTCGATCCGGACGAAGAGGGCCAGGTGGGCAGGGCATGACGGGGGCACGGAGCGCGAGGTTCCCGTTCGGCTCGGTGGCGCTGCTGGGGATCTGGGGCCTGACCAGGCTGACGCTGCTGCTCTTCGTGGCCAAGGTGTACGTCTTCCCCGGCCCGGACGTCACCAGCGACGTCTCCGTGATCTACCACGGCTGGTACGAGGTCCTGCGCCACGGCAGCTTCCCGCAGAACGACGTGACCTGGCAGTATCCGCCGGCCGCCGCGCTCGCGGTCCTCTCCCCCGGCCTGCTGCCGTTCCTCGACTACCCGCACGCCTTCTTCGTGCTGGCCTTCGTCGCCGACCTGGTGGTGTTCGGGCTCCTCCTGTACGCGGGCTCGCGCCCGGGCAAGACGCGGCGCGGCGCCTGGGTGTGGGTGATCGGGGTTCCGCTGCTCGGGCCGACCGTGTACGCCCGCTACGACGTGATGGTGACGGCCGTCGCGGTGGCCGCGCTGCTCGCGGGGGCCCGGCATCCTCGGGTCATGGGGGTGCTCGTGGGCTTCGGCGCGATGGTCAAGGTGTGGCCGGTGCTGCTGCTGGTCGCCGCGGTGCGCCGCCGGGCCTGGGTCTGGGCCGCCGCGGCGGCGGGCGCGATCGCGGTGCTGTTCTGGATGACGATGCCGGGCGCGTTCGGCTTCCTGACCGCCCAGCGTGACCGCGGCACCGAGGTGGAGTCGCTGGGCTCCCTCGTCTTCCACGTGGCCCGGCACCACGGCTGGAACGGGCGGGTGCTGCTCAACTACGGCTCGGTGGAGTTCCTCGGACCCTACGTCGACCTGGTGAGCACGGCGGCCCTGGTGCTGACCGCGCTCGCCTTCGGCTGGCTGCTGCTGTGGCGCCTGCGCGCCAAGCGGTTCCTGACGCACACGCTCGCCGACGCCGCGTTCGTCGCCGTTCTGATGTTCACGGCCACCAGCCGGGTCATCAGCCCGCAATACCTGGTGTGGCTGGTCGGGCTCGCCGCCGTCTGCCTGTGCTTTCGCGCGAGCCGGATGGCGGTGCCCGCCTGCCTGGTGCTGGTCGCGTGCTTCGTGACGGTGCTGGAGTTCCCGGTCTGGTTCGCGGACGTCGTGGGCAGCACCCCGCTGGGCATCACCCTCCTCGTCGTCCGCAACGGCCTGCTGGTGATCGCCGCGCTGCTGGCCGCCCGGGTGCTGTGGCGGGGCACGGTGTCCGAGCCGGCCCGGGCCCTCCCCGCTCAGGCGGCCCGCACCAAGGAGACCCTGGCGTCCTCCTGACGCGCGGCCCGCCCGGTCCACCACCACAGGGCGGCGCACTGCACCGTCATGGAGAGCACGAGGGCCAGGCAGATCCCGGGCAGTCCGAGTCCGGACAGGGCACAGGCGAGCGGGAGCTGGACCGCCGTACCGGCCAGCGTCACCCGGAGCAGGACCGGTGCTCCCCCGCCGCCCTCGAAGACCCCGCCGATCGCGATGAAGCAGGCCATCAGCAGCAGGTAGGGACCGGCGCAGCGCAGGAAGAGCACGCCGTCGTGGGCGACCGCGGGGCCGGCGCCGAAGGCCCGCATGATCCAGGGAGCCAGGGCGGCGAGGAGCCCCGCGGCGAGCAGGCCGACGGTTCCCGAGACGAGGACGGCCTGCCGCCCGATGGCGCCCCGTTCGTCGCGGCCCGCGCCCCGGGTGTGCGCGGTGTGGATCGAGGCGGCCTGCCGGACCGAGTAGAACGCCATGGTGGCGATGTACATGACCTTGTACGCGATCGCGTACGCCGCGACGGCCGTCGTCCCCAGCCGGGCCACGATCGCGACCAGTACCAGCGCGCCGCCCTGCCGCACGGTGAAGTCGGCGGACATGGGCAGCCCGGTCGTGAGGGTGCGGCGCAGAGCGGGTCCGGTGGCTTCGGCGGGTACCGCGGTGGCCGCCTCGGACAGGAGTGCGTTCCGGCGCAGGGCGCGCAGGCCCGCGGCCAGCGCCACGCCGCGGCACAGCACCGTCGAGAGGGCGGCGCCCCGGACGCCGTACGCGTGGATGAGGAACGGGTCGAGGCCGAGGATCAGACCGTTGGCCAGCAGGGCGAGGCGCATCGGGGTGCGGGTGTCGCCGGTGCCCTTCAGGATGCCGTCGACGAGGTTCTGCGCGAAGAAGACGGCGATGCCGGGCAGCGAGATCGCGAAGTACTGGACGGCGAGGGTGGGCGCGCGTCCGTCGCCGCCGAGCACCAGCCGGGCCAGCGGCTCGCGCAGCAGGTAGCCGCCGAGGGCGATCACCGGCGTGACCACGGCGCACAGTGCCCAGCCTCCGCGTACGGCCGCCCGGACCGCGCCCGGGTCGCGGGCGCCCCGGGCGTGCGAGACCAGGACCGTGGTGCCGGAGGCGAAGACCAGGGCGACGCCGAGCAGCACGTTCTCGGTGTTGGTCGCGACGGCGACGGCGGCCACGGCGTCACCGCCGAGCCGGGAGACCCAGACGGTGTTGATGATTCCGGCGGCGGTGGACGCGAGCAGCGAGAGATAGACGGGGTGGGCGAGCGTGATGAGCTGCTTGCGATGGGCGTTCACGGAGGCTCCCTCGATACGAGCTACCTCGTTTAGAGGTAGCTCGATAAGAGGTACCATGGGGCGTGTGAAGCCCGCAAGAACGAAGACGTGGGCGGACCGCGAGCACGACGGCAGCGGGACGACCGAACACACGGACGCGGGACGCCCGTGAGCGCCAAGGTGCGGGAAGCCCGTACGCGGGGAGCCGCGCAGCGAGCGGCGGTACGGCAGACGCGCCGTACCCCGATGACCCACGAGCTAGGAGCCGACCGGATGCTGGAGCTGTCGATCCTGGGCTTTCTGTACGAGGAGCCCCTGCACGGCTACGAGCTGAAGGAGCGCATCAAGGCCCTCAGCGGCCATGTCCGCCCGGTCAGCGACGGAGCCCTCTACCCGGCGATCACCCGCCTGGTCGCCGCGGGCCTGCTCGACCAGCACACCGAGCCCGGCAGCGGCGCGGCCCCGCGGCGCATCCTGTCGCTCACCGAGAAGGGCCGTGAGGACCTCCTGGAGCGGCTGCGCCACCCCAAGCAGGCCGAGATCACCGACCAGGTGCGGTTCAACACCCTGCTGGCGTTCCTGCGCCACCTGGCCGACCCCCGCGAGCAGGCCGCGGTACTGCGCCGCCGTCAGGAGTTCCTGGAGACCCCGGCGAGCTTCTTCTACCGGGACGGCCGGCCGGTGCGCGCGGAGGAGGCCGGCGATCTGTTCCGGCAGGGCATGCTGCGGGTCGCGCGGGCGACGGGCGAGGCGGAGCGGGCGTGGCTCGCGGAGGCCGTCCAGCGGCTCGGGGGATGAACGGACCGGCGGTCAGCCGAGCTGGTCCCTGAGGTACTGCCGCCACAACTCGGTGAACTGCTCCGGCGTGGTGTGCAGCACGTCCCGCAGCGCGTCCTCGACCGCCCCGGCCCGCTTCCGGTGGTCGCCCACCGCCCGGTAGAAGTCGTTCAGGCGGACCTCGCCCCAGTGGTCGGCGATCAGCCGGCAGGCCGTCCAGCCGCCCTCGTAGGCCTGCGCCAGCCGGCCCGCGTCCGCGGTGAACCCGAAGTCCCCGTCGTCGGGCAGCGCGGCCGGGAGACGTCCCTCGGCCACCGAGCGCTCCAGCTCGGGCGCGACCTGCCCGGGTGCCCGCCCGCTGCCGCGGTAGCCGACCCAGTCCGCGTACCCCTCGGAGAGCCACAGCGGGGTGGCGGACGTGGTGTGGGCGCGGGTGGCGACGTGCGTGGTCTCGTGGGTGAGCACGACCTGCTTGCCGAGGTCGCCGAGGACGCCGTACGCGTCCGGGTTGACGATGATCCGGTCCGCGGGCGCCTTCGCGGAACCTCCCCCGGCCCCCGGTCGGGGAGACCCCTGTTTCGCTTCGCTCACCTCGCCGGTGGTGACCGCCGCGATCCCCCGGTATCCGGACGCCGGAGCCCCGAGCAGCCCCGCCATCCCCTCCAGCGACTTCGGTACGAGGACGACGACGTGCCGCGCCCAGTCCGTGCCCCAGGCCTCCGACACGGCGGGCACGGCGTGGTCCGCCAGATCCGCGAAGGAACGCAGCCGTTCGCCGGACTGTCCGACCCCGAGGACGAGGCTGCGCTCACCCCGTACGGTCGTCACGGCCCCCTGATCCCAGAGCTGGTCACCGGCCTTGCCCGCGGGCTCGTCGGAGGCGACGCGCCAGGCTCCGGCGGCGCGGGTCAGACGCAGGGTGCGGTCGGCGGAGACCGGTGCGGCGTCGTAGCCCTCGATGCGGTAGCGCAGTTCGGCCCGGGCCGTGGCCCGCTCGCCGGAGCGGTGCAGCTCGGTCAGACGGTAGGACCAGGCCTCCAGCGGAACGTCGCGCAGGTTCGCGAAGGCGGTTCCGGCGCCGGCCGCCTCCCCGGTGGCCCGGAACGCCGCCTCGTCCCGGTCCATGACCGCGGCCGCGCGCCGGTCGAGGACCCGCTGCACATCGGCCGCCGCGGTGTCCGACGACACCCGGCCGCCGCAGCCGACGAGCACGGCGAGCAGCAGCACCAGGGAAAGTCCCGCTCGCGACGCACGCCTTCGACCAGCCACCTTCCCGATCGTACGGGGCCCGCGTCGGCCCACCGGTTCCGCGTGGTGCCGTCGCCTCGCCCGGTCAGGGCCGGGTGACGGACGAGACGGGCATCATCCCGACCGGGTCGTAGCGCACCGGGGCGCCCGGGTAGGGCGCGTGGATCACCTGGCCGTTGCCCACGTACATCCCGACATGGCTGGCGTCGGACCGGTAGGTGACCAGGTCACCGGGCTGCGCCTGGGAGAGCGGCACCTGCCGTCCGGCGTACCGCTGGGCCTGCGAGGTGCGCGGCAGACCGATCCCGGCCCGAGCGTACGACCACTGCATGAGGCCCGAACAGTCGAAGCCACCCGGCCCGTTGGCGCCCCACACGTAGGGACGGCCGAGCGCCGAGCGGGCCGCGGCGACGGCGGCGGCCGCGCGCGCCGAGGACGGGACGGCGTCCCCGAGGTCGGGCATGCCGGCGCGCGCCGAGCGCGAGGCCCGGTCGTACGCGGCGCGGTCGGCGTACGGCAGCGAGTTGAGCAGCTGCCGCGCCTTGGCCAGTTTGCCCTCGACGACCCGCTTGTTCCGGGCGACCGCCTTGCGGCTGCGCTCCAGCTCGGTGAGTTTCCCGTCGGCCTCCTCGCGCTTCTGGGCGAGGTCGCGCATCGCGAGCTGGAGGTCCTCGAGTTCGCCGGCCTGGTGGGTGGTGATCCGGTCGAGGGCGGCGGCCTTGTCGAGGTAGTCGTCCGGGTCGTCGGAGAAGAGCAGCGCCAGCGAGGGGTCGAGGCCGCCGGAACGGTACTGCGCCCCGGCGAGCGAACCGAGCGAGTCCCGCATGGTGTTGATGCGCTCCTGCTGCCGGGCGATCTCGTCCTGTGCCGTGCCGACCTGCTCGCGCAGCGCGTCGGCACGCTCGTCGGCCTTGTTGAACGCCTCGGTGGCCTTCTCGGCCTGGGTGTAGAGACGGTCCACCTCGGCCCGGGTGTCGTCCTGCGGTGCCGCCGAGGCGGGCAGGGTGCCGAGTGCGGCTGCCGCCGCGGACATCACGCAGGCGGCGATACCGAAGGCGCCGGCGCCCCGGTCGAAGCCGGTCGGTTCAAGGCGGCGATGGAACCCCACAGGTAGCCGCTCTCCCTCCGCTGACGGTCCCCCGCTGTTGGGGGAAACGCGCCAGACAGTAGCCGGGCGACTACGCACCGGCCAAAGACCCCCGCGGGCACACAAAGTGACGCCCCGCCGGAGACGCAGGTCACCGACGGGGCGTGGGGTCAGCGGAAGTTGTCGCAATTCGCCCGTTTGGGCGGCGCGGCAAGGCGTTCCCGCGGGCGGCCGGAGTCAGCTCCGGCCCGCCCGCCGGATCAGATCCGGACGCCGAACTGGAAGGGCATGTTGCCGATCGACTCGTAGCGGACGACCGTGCCGGTGCGCGGGGCGTGCAGCACCTGGCCGTTGCCCGCGTAGAGGCCGACGTGGTGCTGGTCGCCGTAGAAGATGACCAGGTCACCGACCTGCAGGTCGCTCTGCGAGTAGATGCGGGTGCCCGCGTTGGCCTGGGCCTGCGAGGTGCGCGGTATGGAGACACCGGCCTGGCCGTACGCCCAGGAGGTGAGGCCGGAGCAGTCGAAGGAGCTGGGGCCGGTGGCGCCGTAGACGTACGGCGATCCGATCCGGGTCTGCGCGGCGCTGAACGCGGCGCCGGCGCGGCCGGAGGCGGCCTTGGCGCCGCCGAGGTCGACGCGCTCGCTGGCGCGGGTCGCCCGCTCCTTCTCCTTGGCCGCGAGCGCGGCCCTCTCCTGTGCCGTCAGGGAGTTCAGGAGCTTCTGCGCGGCGCCCAGCTTGCCCTGGACTTCCTTCTTCTTCTTGGCGAGCTCGGTCCGCGTGTCGGCGAGGTCCTTGAGCTTCTCGGAGGCCTCGGAACGCTGCTGGGCGAGCGAACGCTGCTTCTCCTGGACCTTCTTGAGCGACTCGACCTGCTGAGCGCTCAGCTGGTCCATGGCGGACGCCTTGTCCAGGTAGTCGTCCGGGTCCGAGGAGAGGAAGAGGGCCACGGAGGGGTCGATGCCACCGGTGCGGTACTGGGCGCTGGCCATCGAACCGAGGCCGTCACGCAGCTCGTTGAGTTCTTCCTGGCCGCGGGCGACGTTGTCCTGCAGGGAGCTGATCTGCTTCTGCAGCTTCTCCTGCTTCTCCTTGGCGCCGTTCAGCTTCTCCGTGGCCTGCTCGGCCTCTTCGTAGAGCTTGTCGACCTTGCTCTTGACCTCGTCCTTGCTGGGCTTCTCGGACGGCGCGGCATTGGCGACGTTGGCACTGAGGGCAACGGCTGCAGCGGCGGCGGTGGTGAGCACGGTCACACGGGTGCGGCTCGGCTGCTTGGGTCGACGGTGGGACGCCACGAAGGCGAGCTCCTTCTTCCTCCAGCCGCCTGCCGAAGACGCCGACGGGCGGTGCCCCTCCACCGTCACTCCTCATGAGTGATCACCCTAGTTGGAGGTTCGAGGCATGACCCTAGTGACCTACTTGTGATCAGTTCAAATCCAAACCTGAAAATTCTTTGTCAGGAGCGGATTCTTTGCATTCAACTCACCTGCAGTGATGTGCGCTTGACACTACGTCGCGTGAAGGTCCTGTCAATTCGGGCATCAGGCCCAGAGGTTACGCATGGGGTGTAGGTGACTCATGCGACTTAGGCCCCGGATCGCCGTCCACGCGAAACCCGAGGTCGGAAGCGGGGGATGACGCCCCCGAAGGCGCACGAGAGGAAGCACGGAAGGGGGCGAACGGGAGGAATCACCCGGAACGAAACGAGCAAAAGGAAACGCAAGGAAGAAAGAAGGCGAAAGGGGTCGCTCAGCCGCGCGAGAAGCGCTTGAGGAGCACCACGGACGCCACCGGCCGGGCACCCGCCTTCGCGATGCCGTCGGCCACCTCACGGTCGGTCGAGACGACGATGACCGGCCGCCCGGGCGGCTCGGCCCGCACCAGCTGACGGATCAGCTCGTCCGCCGTGACACCGGGCTTGGAGAACAGCACCCTGACCCCGCGCGGCGGCGCGAGCAGCACCGGCGCGGCCAGCTCGGCCCCGTCGAAGACACAGGTGACCTCGGCGCCGGTCTGCGCCGCCAGCTGCGAGAGCTGCCCGAGCAGCCGCAGCCGCTGCTTCTCCAGCGGCATCTGGGGATAGCCGGTCTTGGTGACGTTGTAGCCGTCGACGACCAGGTGCGCCTGGGGCAGCGCGAGCAACTGGTCCAGGATCGCGGGGTCGTTCTCGGAGAGCGCGCGGGCGGCGATGTCCTTCGGCGTCATGCGTCCCGGCTCGACCGCGTCCACGGTCTCGGCGGGCCGGACGGAGACGGGAGGCAGCGCCAGTTCCCGGCGCAGACCCTGGGCCGCTTCCAGCACGGTGTCGAGCAGCAGCCGTACGCGCATGTCCTCGACGCTGCGCCCCTCACGCGCCGCCTTGCGCGTGGCTTCCAGGGCGGCCTCGGCCTCCGAGAGGCGCGCCTTGAGCCGCCGGGTCTCGCTCTCGGCGGCGGACACCTGGGCCTGCCCCTCCGCCTTGGCCGTGTCCGTCTCGGCCTGGAGCTTGCGCAGGGCCGCCTCGCCGCGCTTCACGTCGCTGAGGGCGCCGCGCAGCTTGCGGTGAAGCGATTCCGCTTCTTTCCTGGCCGAGTCCACTTCCGCGCGCAGCCGTTCGGTCTCGGCCCTCGTCTGCCCGCGGGCCTCCTCCAGCTCCTCGCGCAGCCGCTCCAGCTCGGCGCGGTTCTCCTCGTCGGCGCGCTCCGCGTCCGCCCGCAGGGCCTCCTCGCCCGCGGCGGTGACCAGCTTCACCCAGCCCGCGGGGCGCAGCACATAGGCCGCGGCCGCCACGTCCAGCGGATCCGCGGCCGGGGGCGGCGCGCCCGATTCGAGGGCCCCGACGATCTCGGGCTGTGCCTCTCTCAGCTTCTCGGCGATGCGCTGTCTGAACAGCGGGTCCGTCTCCAGCGCCGCGGCCATGGCGTTGCCGGCGAACTTGGCCCGCCGGTTCGGCGCGAACCGGGCGTACTGTCTCAGCTGGACGGGAAGTTCGGCCACCGTCAGTCCGCCGAAGCCGTCCGAGACGATCTGTACGACGCGTCGGCGCACGCCGTCGGGCAGCGGACGATCGAGCACCTCAGCGGTGCCGTCGTCCGGCTCCCCGCCTGTGGTCTCCACCATCCGTCACCCCAATATCCGTGCGGGGCCCGCTCCCTCAGGAGCCGGCGCCCGGCCTGTCCACGAGTTCGACCTGATCCACCGCGTTGCACCAGCGGCACCGCACCGACTCGATGGTCTCATTGACCACCTCGCGCTCCTCGACCTTCGGCTCACCGGCGAGGTCGAGGTGCACATACTCGACGACCTTCGAGGAGCGGGTCACGTCGAAACGCGTGAGGTTGCCGCAGAGGGCACAGCGCCAGCGCGTCTTGGCGTCGGGCAGGGGAACCGTCATAGGGCAGTCGCTCTTTCCTTCTAGTGTCCGTCCGGCGCCGTTCTCCCGGTGCATGTGGCTCGTAACCCTACGGCCTGGCGGGTACTCGACGCTCTGGTGTCCATGGCGGCGAGGCGGTCTGCGCCGATCGGTCCGGTTGCGTCATGCTCTGTACCATGATCGGCAAATGGAGTACGGCGGTCGGAAGGGCGGTGCGGGGCCAGTCCGCGCCGGTGACGTACGGGCTGATCGTCCTGTGCTGTCTGATCTTCGTGATCGGTCCCGCCTCGGGCCTCAATCCCGCGTACGGCACCGGGGACGAACTGCTGGTCGCCCAGCGCGCGTACTTCCGCCGCTGGGGCGTGGTGCCGTCCGACCTGTTCGGCGGGGGCCCGCGCGAGGCGCTCACCCCGGCCACGGCCCTGTTCATCCACGGCAGCTGGCTCCACCTCCTGGGCAACATGCTCTTCTTCTACGTCTTCGGGCTGATGACCGAGGAACGCATGGGCCATGTGGAGTTCGCCCTCTTCTACCTGGGCTGCGGATATCTGGCCCTGCTCGGCTACGCAGCCGCCAACGCCGGATCGCAGCAGTCCCTGGTCGGGGCGTCCGGGGCGATCTCCGCTGTGCTCGGCGCGTTTCTCTACCTGTTCCCCAAGGCCCGGGTGACCAGTCTCTTCCCGTTCCTGTTCTTCCTGCCGCTGCGGTTCCCGGCCTGGGTGGTGCTGCCGTTCTGGTTCGCCCTGCAGTGGCTGGCGGCGGGCCGCAGCGACTCCGGACCCGGGGTCGCCTATCTGGCCCACCTCGTGGGCTTCTCGCTGGGTTTCGTCTACGCGTGGGCGCGCTACGGGCGCCGTACGGCCGCCGCACCCTCCCCGGGGGCGCTGCCGGGACCCCCGGCGCCGCAGCCCGGCCAGGTGGACCGCGAGTAGGGTGAGATCCCCAGCAGTGGCCCCCGAGGGAGAGAACCAGCCGTGATCACCGCGATCGTCCTCATCAAGACCAGCGTGGACCGGATCCCCGAGATCGCCGAGTCGATCGCGTCGCTGGAGAGCGTCAGCGAGGTCTTCTCCGTCACCGGCACCTACGACCTGATCGCGATGGTCCGGGTCAAGGCCCACGACGATCTGGCGGACGTCATCCCCGGCAAGATCAGCAAGATCCCGGGCGTCGAGGCGACGGACACGCACGTGGCGTTCCGTACGTACTCGCAGCACGACCTGGAGGCGGCGTTCGCGATCGGCCTCGACTCCTGACCGACGGGACACCGCCTCCGGGCGGGACCCGCGCGGGCGTCAGACGGCCGGGACGCAGCGGCCGTCCTCGGTGCGGTACCGCCACCGCGCGCCGTCCCGGACGAGCTCGCGCACCGCGCGGACGAAACGCTCCACGTGCTCGTCGGGGGTACCGGCGCCGAAGCTGACGCGGATGGCGTTGAGGGACTTCTCCCCGGGGGCCGCCTCGGGGGCGCCGCACTCCCCCTGGGTCTCCGGGTCGCTGCCGAGCAGCGTGCGGACCAGCGGGTGGGCGCAGAAGAGGCCGTCGCGGACGCCGATGCCGTACTCGGCGGAGAGCGCGGCCGCGAAGTGCGAGCTGTTCCAGCCCTCGACGACGAAGGAGATGACGCCGACCCGCGGGGCGTCGTCGCCGAAGAGGGAGAGGACCCGGACCTCGGGGACCTCGGCGAGGCCCGCGCGGACGGTACGGATCAGGTGCTGCTCACGGGCGACGAGGGTGTCGAAGCCCTCCTCGGTGAGCGCCTTGCAGGCCGACGCGATCGAGTAGGCGCCGATGACGTTCGGCGAGCCCGCCTCGTGCCGGGCGGCGCTGTCGTGCCACTCCACGTCCACGCCGCCGTCCGCGCGCCGGGAGACCTTGCGGCTGGCGCCGCCGCCCGCGAGGTACGGCTCGGCCTCGCGCAGCCAGTCGGAACGGCCCGCGAGGACACCGGAGCCGAAGGGCGCGTACAGCTTGTGCCCGGAGAAGGCGACCCAGTCGACGTCGAGGTCCTGGACCGACACCGGGTGGTGCGGGGCGAGCTGCGCGGCGTCGAGGACGATCCGGGCGCCGTGGGCGTGCGCGGCGGCGGCCAGCTCACGCACCGGCCACAGCTCCCCGGTGACGTTCGAGGCGCCGGTGACACAGACCAGGGCCGGTCCCTGGGGGTCACGGCCGGCGAGTGCGCGCTCCAGGGTGGCGACGGCCTCGCCCGGGGTGCGCGGGGCGTTCAGGTAGGTCACCCGGGCGTCGCGCCAGGGCAGCAGCGAGGCGTGGTGCTCGGTCTCGAAGACGAAGACCTGGCAGTCGGCCGGGAGCGCGGCGGCGAGCAGGTTGAGCGAGTCGGTGGTGGAGCGGGTGAAGACCACCTGGTCCCCGGCGCGGCAGTCGAGGAACTCCTCGACGGTCCTGCGGGCGTTCTCGAAGAGATCGGTGGACAGCTGCGAGAGGTAGCCGGCGCCCCGGTGGACGCTGCCGTAGTACGGCGCGTACGCGGCCACGTCGTCCCACACCCGCTGGAGGGCGGGCGCGCTGGCGGCGTAGTCGAGGGCGGCGTAGCTGACCTCGCCGCCGGTGACGAGGGGGACGCTGACATCCCGGCCCAGAACGGCCAGAGGGGCACAAACGGTCCGGTCGGCGGCAGCGGTGGAGACAGACATGGCGAGCTCCTGTGAGAGGCAGGCGGGATCGCTGCGCGAGCCGGCCGCCCGGAGGCAGGGCTCAGCGCAGGGAAGGGTGAAAAGGGTGCGCGGAGGTGGGGCTCGACGCCCTATCGCATTCGCTTGCTCACAGAAGGCTCCCTCGAACGACCAGGACCCCTGGTTGCATCCACTCGGAAGAGCGGGAGGGGTCCGCGCTTGCCGTAGGCCTCGCTGCCTACGACCTGGTCTTCACCCGGGGCACCCCGCCACGGACGGAGGGTTGCCGGACAGTCGGCCGGGGCCTCATGACTGTCACTCATGACCTGATACAGCATCTTGCCAGAAGATCTTCGACGCGCAAGGCGCAGTCCGGATCGTGGACTGCGCCCCGCGTCGCCTCGCCCGGGGATCAGGCGTTGCTGGCGGCCACCCACCGGTCGAGGGTGCGCTTCGCGGCCCCGGAGTCGATCGCCTCGGCCGCCTTCGCCATTCCGGCGCGGAGCTGGTCCGCGAGCGGAGCGCCGGTCGGCGACAGGGCCACCAGGGCCGCCGCCGAGTTCAGCAGGACCGCGTCCCGTACGGGCCCGGTCTCGCCGTCCAGCAGGCGCCGGGCGACCTCGGCGTTGTACGAGGCGTCGGCGCCGCGCAGGGCCTCCACCGGGACGATGTCGAGCCCGACGTCGCGCGGGTCGAAGCGCTCCTCGGTGACCGAGCCGTCACGGACCACCCAGACGTGGGAGCCCGCGGTGGTGGTCAGTTCGTCGAGGCCGTCGTCGCCGCGGAAGACCAGCGAGGAGTTGCCGCGCTCGGCGAACACGCCCGCCACGATCGGCGCCATCCGTGCATCGGCGACGCCGACCGCCTGGGCTTTCACCCGCGCCGGGTTGGTCAACGGTCCGAGCACGTTGAAGGTGGTCCGGATGCCCAACTGGCCGCGGGCCGCCGCCACATGACGCAGCGCCGGGTGGAACTTGACCGCGAAGCAGAAGGTGATCCCGGCCACCTCGGCCACCTCGGCGACCCGGCTCACCGGCAGTTGGAGATTGACGCCGAGCTTCTCCAGGACGTCCGACGCCCCGGAGGCGGAGGACGCGGCCCGGTTGCCGTGCTTGACGACCTTGGCGCCGGTGCCGGCCACCACGATCGAGGACATCGTGGAGATGTTGACGGTCTTCGCGCCGTCGCCGCCCGTACCGACGATGTCGACGGTGCGCCCGGGCACCTCGATCACATTGGCGTGCTCGTACATCGCCCGGACGAGTCCGGAGATCTCCTGGACGGTCTCGCCCTTGGCCCGCAGGGCCACCACGAACCCGGCGATCTGCGCGTCGGTCGCCTCGCCGCGCATGATGCGGTCCATCGCCCAGGCGGTGTCGTCCGCGCTCTGGTCGCGGCCTTCGAGCAGGCCGTTCAGTACCTGGGGCCAGGAACGGACCGCCGCGGTGTCGCCTCCAGCGGGGTTCACAGCGCTCATGGTCGCTCCTGGGTTCGTAGGTGACGCGAAGGGACTCACCCCTTGCGCGGGGTGAGTCCACCCTATCCAGCCCGCGGGACGGCAAAGAGCCCCGTCCATCGCCTGGACGGGGCTCTCGCCGTGGCGAACTACCGGGGATCAGTGGTGGCCGTGGCCGCTCGTGATCTCCTTGTACTCCTCGACGGTGGGCTTGGGGATCTGGTTGTCCTCCCCGTAGAAGCCCTCGCTCATCTTGGCGCGCAGCTTCTGCGTGCCCGAGACCTTGCGCTCGACACCGTTCTCGTCGACCGTCGGGCCGATCTCGGCCGGCTTGTACTGCTCGTGCGCGGTGAGCGTGTGCAGTGCGTCCTGGCTGAGCGGCTCGTGGACCTCGATGAACTCACCGTGCGGCAGGCGCTTGATGATGCCCGACTCGCGGCCGTGCAGCACCTTGTCCCGGTCCCGGCGCTGGAGGCCGAGGCAGATCCGCTTGGTGGCGATGAACGTGAGCACCGGCACGACGAAGAACGCGATCCGGACGAACCAGGTGATCGAGTTGATCGACAGGTGGAAGTGCGTGGCCCAGATGTCGTTGCCGCCACCGACGAGCAGGACGAAGTACCAGCTGATCCAGGCGGCACCGAACGCGGTCCGGGTCGGGACGTTGCGCGGGCGGTCCAGGATGTGGTGCTCGCGCTTGTCGCCGGTGACCCAGGACTCGATGAACGGGTAGACCGCGATCGCGACCAGGACCAGCGGGAAGATCACCAGCGGGATGAACACACCCAGGACGAGCGTGTGACCCCAGAGGTTGATCTCCCAGCCCGGCATGACACGGATCAGGCCCTCGGAGAAGCCCATGTACCAGTCGGGCTGGGCGCCCGTGGACACCATGTCCGGACGGTACGGACCCATCGCCCAGATCGGGTTGATGGAGGCGATCGCCGCGATGGCCGCGATGACACCGAAGACCAGGAAGAAGAAGCCTCCGGCCTTGGCCATGTAGACCGGCAGCAGCGGCATGCCGACGACGTTGTTGTTCGTCTTGCCGGGGCCCGCGAACTGCGTGTGCTTGTGGTAGAAGACCAGGATCAGGTGGCCCACCACCAGGCCGAGCATGATGCCCGGCAGCAGCAGCACGTGCACCGAGTAGAAGCGCGCGACGAAGTCGCCGCCCGGGAACTCGCCGCCGAACAGGAAGAACGACAGGTACGTGCCCACGATCGGCACGGACAGGACCGCGCCCTCCATGAAGCGGACACCGGTGCCGGAGAGCAGGTCGTCCGGGAGCGAGTAACCGGTGAAGCCGGTGAACATGCCGAGGACGAACAGCAGGAATCCGAAGACCCAGTTGACCTCACGCGGCTTGCGGAACGCACCCGTGAAGAACACGCGCATCATGTGCACGAACATGCCGGCGAGGAAGATCAGCGCCGCCCAGTGGTGGATCTGCCGGATCAGCAGACCACCGCGCACATCGAAGGAGATGTGCATGGTCGAGTTGAACGCCTCGGACATCAGCTGGCCCTGCAGCGGGACGTAGCTGCCGTGGTACTCCACCTCGTTCATCGACGGGTGGAAGAACAGCGTCAGGTACACACCCGTGAGGATGATGATGATGAAGCTGTACAGGCAGATCTCACCCAGCATGAACGACCAGTGGTCGGGGAAGATCTTGCGCATGTTGGACTTGGCCAGGGAGTAGATCCCCAGACGGCCGTCGGCCCAGTCGGCCACCCGCTCACCGGCGGGCGCCTTCTCGCGCGAGGAGCGCGAGCCGGAGGTGGTGGTAGTGCTCATCCGCGCTCCCAGAATGCAGGACCGACGGGCTCTTCGAAGTCGCTGAGCGCCTCGAGGTAGCCCTCGTCGTTCACACCGATGCGCAGCTGCGGCAGGGCGTGACCGGCCGGGCCGAAGATGACTCGGGCACCGTCGGAGAGGTCGAAGGTGGACTGGTGGCACGGGCACAGGGCGTGGTGCGTCTGCTGCTCGTACAGGGAGATCGGGCAACCGACGTGGGTGCAGATCTTCGAGTAGGCCACGATGCCGTCGTAGGACCACTCGAGTTCCTGCTTGTCCTTGATGTTGTCCGGCTGGAGCCGGATGATCATCAGGGCCGCCTTGGCGATCTCCTTCTGGAAGTCCTCGTCGTGCTCCTCCAGGCCCTCGGGCTTGGCGAAGGTGAGCGAACCGACGGCCACGTCCGAGGGACGCAGCGGCTCGTTCGTGTTCATGTTGACGAGGAGCTTGCCCTTGGACCACAGCGTGTGGCGCAGCTTCGTGCCCGGCAGCGGACCGAGGTCGCGCAGCAGCATGACGCCGGAGAGCGGGAACAGGGCCAGCGCGCCGAACATCGTGTTGCGGATCAGCTTGCGGCGGCCGAGCGCGGACTCCTTGGCACCGGCCTTGAAGTCGGCCATGACCTTGGCCTTGACCTCGGGCTCCGCCTCGATCGGGTGACGCTCGTCGGCGATCTCCACGTCGGACATCAGGGTGCGGGCCCAGTGGACCGCGCCCGCGCCGATCGCGAACAGCGCCACACCGAGCGTCATGCCCAGCGCGAAGTTCAGCGCGCTGATGTGCCCGAGCGGAAAGACGAAGACCGACTTGTCGTTCGGGATCGCCACGTACGAGGCGATGAAGCCGACGGTGGCCAGCATCGACAGCACGAACAGCATGGCGACAAGGCGTTCGGACCGCTTGGCGGCCCGCTCGTCGATGTCCTGGATGCGGTGCTCATGGGGCGGAAGCCCCGGGTCCGCGAACGGGTTCTGCTCGTCCGCGACGGCTACCGAGCCACGACCGTGCTCGGCGTGGTCGTCGGTGGCCCGCTCAGCGGGCACGTTCTCTTCTGGAATGTCTTGGCTACTCATGACTTCTTGGCCTTTGCGGTCCGAGCGGCGACCCAGACGGCGACGGCGACCAGGGTTCCGAGACCGAAGACCCAGCCGAACAGGCCCTCGCTGACCGGCCCGAGGCCGCCCAGCTCGAGACCGCCGGGGCTCTCGGTGTCGTCACCGTTGACCGCGTCGAGGTACGCGATGATGTCCTGCTTGTTCTTCTCCGTCAGCGTGGTGTCGGGGAAGGACGGCATGTTCTGCGGGCCCGTCTGCATGGCCTCGTAGATGTGCTTCGGGTCGACACCCTCCAGGCTCGGCGCGTACTTGCCGTGCGTCAGGGCGCCGCCCTTGCCGGTGAAGTTGTGGCACTGGGCGCAGTTGGTGCGGAAGAGTTCGCCACCCTCGGCGATGTCCGCGCCCTCGGGGCTGACCTGGCTCTTCGTCGGGATCGTGGGACCCGCGCCGAGCGAGGCGATGAAGGCCGCGAGCTGGTCGATCTCGGCCTGCGAGTAGATGACCTTCTTCTTCGGGATCTGCGCGCCCGGCTGCTGGGCCGGCATACGGCCGGTGCCGACCTGGAAGTCGACCGCCGCGGCGCCCACACCCACCAGGCTCGGCCCGTCGGTGGTGCCCTGACCGCCGGCTCCGTGGCAGCTTGCGCAGCCAACGGCGTACAGCTTCTTGCCCTCGGTGATGCCGAGGGACTGGGCGGTTTCATCGGCCTGTGCCTTGCCCGCGGGTGCGAACGCGGCGTACAGCCCCCCGGTGGCCGCCAGCGCGAGGAGTAGGACGACGACCGCCGCCAGCGGATGGCGTCGTCGTGCGGAGAGCTTTTTCACGGATTACCCCGGTGTCAGGATCTTCTGCGTCGGTGCTTCTGGATGTTCGGGCGTGGGCCCGATTACTTGATCAGGTAGATCGTGGCGAAAAGGCCGATCCAGACGACATCGACGAAGTGCCAGTAGTAGGACACGACGATGGCGGCGGTTGCCTGCTCGTGAGTGAATCTCCGAGCCGCGTAGGTGCGAGCGAGGACCAGCAGGAAGGCGATCAGGCCGCCCGTCACATGCAGTCCGTGGAAGCCGGTGGTCAGGTAGAACACCGAGCCGTACGGGTCGGAGGAGAGCGAGAGCCCGTCCTTCGTGACCAGTTCGGTGTACTCGAAGACCTGACCGCCGATGAAGATCGCACCCATGATGAAGGTGACGATGAACCACATCCGGAGCTTCTTCACGTCCCCGCGCTCGGCGGCGAAGACGCCGAGCTGGCAGGTCAGGGAGGAGAGCACCAGGATCGTGGTGTTCGTCGCCGAGAACGGAAGGTTCAGGCTGGACGCCATTTCCTTCCAGTGATCCGGCCCGGTCACCGATCGCAGGGTGAAGTACATCGCGAAGAGGGCCGCGAAGAACATCAGCTCGGAACTCAGCCAGATGATGGTTCCGACGCTGGTGAGGTTCGGCCGATTGACCGACGGGTGCGCGTGCCCGGTTTCTACTGTCGTTGCTGTCGCCACGACCGACATTATGTCGGTCGCTTATCCCGCCCTCACCCCGGGGGGTGCCGTTCGGAGTGTTGATGGGGTGTGTCCAGCCCGTATGGCCCATCGAAGCCGTGTCCGAACCGGTGCTGACGAGGCGTTCAAGGGAGTAGCATCCGCGCATCGGGCAGGGATGGATCAGCCCGATGGCTCGATGTCCGTACGACGCTGACGTCTCGGAGGAAGAATGCAGCCGACCGCCACGGTGCTGGTCTACAGCGACGACTCCAACACCCGCGCACAGGTGCGGCTCGCCACCGGGCGCAGGCCCGCCCCGGACGTTCCCGTCGTCGAGTTCATCGAGTGCGCGACACCGGCGGCCGTCATCAAGGAGCTGGACAGGGGCGGCATCGACGTCTGCGTGCTGGACGGCGAGGCGGTGCCCATGGGCGGCATGGGGGTGTGCCGGCAGATCAAGGACGAGATCTTCAACTGCCCGCCCGCGCTGGTGCTCATCGCCCGCCCTCAGGACGCCTGGCTGGCCACCTGGAGCCGTGCCGACGCCGCGGTGACCCTGCCGGTCGACCCGGTGGAGTTCGCCGCCTCGCTGGCCTCTCTGCTGCGTCGCAAGAACCTTCTGAGCGCCTGAGGACCCACGCCCCGCGAGGGGCGCGGCCTCACACACTCTCGGGGCGCAGCCTCGCGCGCTGGGCCGGGCTCGGAGCGTCCGGGGACCCGGCCACCAGAGCGCTGCCCTCGCGCCAGTTCTTCCAGCCGAGGTTCCAGTCGCCGAAGCCGTTGCCGAACGGGTCCATCGTCTTGCCGTCGGAGTTGACGACCTTGACGATGTCGCCCTCGTTGAAGGTGTCGAAGAACCACTCGGCGTTGCCGGTGCTCATGCCGGTGCAGCCGTGGCTGACGTTGGCGTACCCCTGGGAGCCGGTCGACCAGGGCGCGGCGTGCACGTACTCGCCGCTCCAGGTGACCCTCGTCGCGTAGTAGACGGGCAGGTCGTAGGAGTCCGAACTGCCCTCCGCGATACCGATGCTGGTCCCGCGCATCCGTACGAAGTACTCCTTGCCCAGTACGACCTTGACGCCGTTGCGGGTGTCGAAGCCGGGCTTGCCGGTGGTGACGGGGATCTCCTTGATCACCTCGTCGTTGCGGTAGACCTTCATGGAGTGCGTGGCGGCGTCGGTCAGCGCGATCAGGCGGTCGCCCGTGGTGATCTTCACAGTCTTGGCGTTGCCGCCCCACAGACGCTCGCCGATCCTGACGCCGGCGAGGTTGCTGTGCGCCGTGATGGTGGCGTGGGTGGGCCAGTACTCCTTGGGGCGGTAGTGCAGCATCTTGTCGTCCACCCAGTGCCAGGTGCCGGTCACCGCGGGGGTGGAGTCGACCCTGAGGGCGCGCTCGACGACCTTGCGGGCCGCCTTGTCCTTGACGGGGGCGCTGAGTTCGGCCGTGATGGGCTGGCCGACGCCGTACTTGCCCGCCTTGGGGCCGAACGCGACGTTCAACAGCTTCTTGGTCTTCGGCGTGCTGGTGTCGAAGCCGATGACCTTGCGGCCGGGGGCGCCGTCCTCGTCCTCGGTGCTCACGCGCACCGTGTAGTGGGCGCCTGCGGCCAGGGGCGAAGTGCTGTGCCAGCGGCTGCCGTCGGCGGCCAGCTCGCCCGCGACATAGCGTCCTGAGGCGTCCGTGGCGGTCACGTCGGTGATGCGCCCGTCGTCACTCTCGGAGGTGATTTCCAGGGGCTTGTCGGGGTCGACCTTGCCGGACTTCTCGCTGTCTCCGGTGGGACCCTTGAACGAGATCTCTTCCGCCGCGTCGTACGGCTTCGCCGAGAGCGGGTGGCCGTCGGAGCCGCAGGCGGTGGTGCCCGCGCCGAGGGCGACCACCAGCGCGGTGCAGCTGACGACCGTGCGGATTCGCGGTGAGTGGTTCATGAGCCCACGCTATGAACGCTCGTCAAGCACGGCGCGCCGAGTGAGCCGAGTGAGGGACAAATGTCGTGGCAAACGAGGGAGCCCGGACTCTCCTGACGGAGTGTCCGGGCTCCCGGGCGTTCAGCGCGTGCTACTGGGTGCGGTTCTCACCGTGGTAGTACTCGAAGACCCAGCCCCACAGGCCGAGCATGATGAGCGGGGCCGAGAAGTAGAGCAGCCACCAGCCGAAGACGACGCCCATGAAGGCGAGCGCGCCACCGACGCCGAGCGAGAGCGGCTGCCAGCTGTGCGGGCTGAAGAAGCCCACTTCGCCGGCCTCGTCCGCGACGTCGGCCTCCTTGTTGTCCTGCGCCAGCTGGTCGACACGCCGGGCCGTGAAGGCCAGGTAGTAGCCGATCATGATGCTGAGGCCGAAGCCCATGAAGAGGGCCGTGGTGCCGGCCGGCTCCTTGGACCACACGCCGTAGACGATCCCCATGATGAGGATGAACACGGCCAGCCAGATGAACATCTTGCCTTGGACCTTCACTTGCCGGCCTCCTTGCCACCAGCGAGGGACGCCGAACCGTGACCGGCGTTCTCGAGCTGGTCGAGAGCGGCGATCTCCGGGTGGTGCAGGTCGAACGCCGGGGATTCACTGCGGATCCGCGGCAGGGTGAGGAAGTTGTGCCGCGGCGGCGGGCACGAGGTCGCCCACTCCAGCGAGCGGCCGTAACCCCACGGGTCGTCGACCTCGACCTTCTTGCCGTACTTGGCCGTCTTCCACACGTTGTAGAGGAACGGCAGGATCGACAGGCCGAGCAGGAACGAGCTGATCGTCGAGATCGTGTTCAGCGCGGTGAAGCCGTCGGCCGCGAGGTAGTCCGCGTAACGACGCGGCATGCCCTCGGCACCCAGCCAGTGCTGCACCAGGAACGTGCCGTGGAAGCCCACGAACAGCGTCCAGAAGGTGATCTTGCCGAGACGCTCGTCGAGCATCTTGCCCGTCATCTTCGGCCACCAGAAGTGGAAGCCGGAGAACATCGCGAACACCACGGTGCCGAAGACCACGTAGTGGAAGTGCGCCACCACGAAGTAGGAGTCGGACACGTGGAAGTCCATCGGGGGCGAGGCCAGGATGACGCCGGTCAGACCACCGAAGGTGAAGGTGATGAGGAAGCCGACGGCCCAGAGCATCGGTGTCTCGAAGGACAGCGAGCCCTTCCACATCGTTCCGATCCAGTTGAAGAACTTCACACCGGTCGGTACGGCGATGAGGAACGTCATGAAGGAGAAGAACGGGAGCAGCACGCCACCGGTGACGTACATGTGGTGCGCCCACACGGTCACGGACAGACCGGCGATCGCGATGGTCGCGCCGATCAGGCCCATGTAGCCGAACATCGGCTTGCGCGAGAACACCGGGATGACCTCGGAGATGATTCCGAAGAACGGCAGCGCGATGATGTACACCTCTGGATGGCCGAAGAACCAGAAGAGGTGTTGCCAGAGCAGGGCCCCGCCGTTGGCTGGGTCGAACACATGCGCACCGAATTTTCGGTCCGCCTCCAGCGCGAACAGCGCCGCCGCGAGGACGGGGAAGGCCAGCAGCACCAGGACCGCGGTGAGCAGGACGTTCCAGACGAAGATCGGCATGCGGAACATCGTCATGCCGGGAGCGCGCATGCAGATGATCGTGGTGATGAAGTTGACCGCGCCGAGGATGGTGCCGAAGCCGGAGAAGGCCAGACCCATGATCCACATGTCGGCGCCGATGCCCGGCGAGCGGACGGCGTCCGACAGCGGGCTGTAGGCGAACCAGCCGAAGTCGGCCGCACCCTGCGGGGTGAGGAAGCCGCCCACGGCGATCGTGGAACCGAAGAGGTACAGCCAGTAGGCGAACATGTTCAGCCGCGGGAACGCCACGTCGGGCGCGCCGATCTGCAGCGGCATGATCCAGTTCGTGAAACCGGCGAACAGCGGCGTCGCGAACATCAGCAGCATGATCGTGCCGTGCATCGTGAACGCCTGGTTGAACTGCTCGTTCGACATGATCTGCAGTCCGGGACGCGCCAGCTCGGCACGCATGAGCAGCGCCATGACGCCACCGATGCAGAAGAACACGAACGACGTCACCAGATACAGCGTGCCGATCGTCTTGTGGTCAGTGGTGGTGAGCCACTTGATCACTACGCTGCCGGGCTGCTTGCGCCGTACCGGCAGCTCGTTCTCGTACGAGTCTTCGGCGGCGGCACCCTGGGGTTCATTGAGGATGCTCACAGGTTGTTCGTCTCCCGGTTCTTCTCGTGGCCCGTCTGCTCAATGCCGGCCGGGACGTAACCGGTCTGTCCCTTCGCCGCGAGTTCCTTGAGGTGGGCCTCGTAGCGCTCGGGGGAGACGACCTTCACGTTGAAGAGCATCCGGGAGTGGTCGACGCCGCACAGTTCGGCGCACTTGCCCAGGAAAGTGCCCTCACGGTTGGGGGTCACCTGGAAGGAGTTGGTGTGGCCCGGGATGACGTCCTGCTTCATCAGGAACGGCACCACCCAGAAGGAGTGGATGACGTCACGCGAAGTGAGGACGAAGCGGACCGTCTTGCCCTTCGGGAGCCAGAGGGTCGGACCGGGGTTGCCCGTCTGCGGGTTCTTCGTACCGGGGGTACCGACGTCGTAGACACCGCCGGCGTTCGCCGGGAAATCAGCCTTGAACCGGTCCGGAATGGCGGCCAGGTTCGGGTCCGTCTTGGCGTTCCCGGAGGAACCGGGGACGTCCGCGACGTAGTTGAAGCCCCAGCTCCACTGGAAGCCCACCACGTTGACCGTGACGTCGGGCTTCGGCTTGAGGCTGAGGAGCTTCGTCTCATCACGGGCGGTGAAGTAGAACAGCACCGAGACGATGATGAGCGGGACCACCGTGTACAGCGCCTCGATGGGCATGTTGTACCGGGTCTGCGGAGGAACTTCGACCTTGGTCCGGCTGCGCCGGTGGAAGACGACGCTCCACAGGATCAGGCCCCAGACCAGCACGCCCGTGGCGAGCGCGGCCGCCCACGAGCCCTGCCAGAGGGAGAGGATCCGCGGAGCCTCCTCCGTGACCGGGGTGGGCATACCAAGGCGGGGGAAGTCTTCCCAGTTGTACGAGCAACCAGTGGCTGTCGCCAGGACCAGGCCCGCAGTCATTGCCTGCAGCAGCTTCCGCCGCATCGGGCGCCGCGGCGTGGGGGTACCGCCCGCGCCCCCCAGGGCGTGGGGGAGGTCGGAGCCGTTGGGACTCACGTAGCGCCTTCCCGAGAGTCTCGCCCGCGCTGTTGGCTGCGGCCTTCTCGCTGGTCGGTCGCCGCCCTGCGTCGGGCAGGGGTTTGGATGTTTATGCGGACCAAACCCTACTGGACGCTATTTGGGGTCGCGCGGGGAGGGTGCCCAACGCGCCGCCCGACTCCCCGAAGGAGTGCTGTTTCGCCTGGAAGGCACTCTCAGGACTCCTGGAATGCCCCAGTCCGGATGGCTTCTGACGCCCCCTCCGGAGCACGGGCTAGCGTGGTGGCGTGTCCTACTTCGACGCCGCGTCCGCGGCTCCGCTGCACCCCGTCGCCCGACAGGCCCTGCAGGCCTCGCTCGATGAGGGGTGGGCCGATCCCGCCCGCCTGTACCGGGAGGGCCGCCGGGCCCGGCTGCTCCTCGACGCGGCCCGCGAGGCGGCGGCCGACGCGGTGGGCTGCCGCCCCGACGAACTGGCTTTCACCACCTCCGGCACCCGGGCGGTGCACTCCGGGACCGAGGGCGCCCTGGCGGGCCGGCGGCGGGTCGGACGCCACCTGATCGTGTCAGCCGTCGAACATTCGTCGGTGCTCCATTCGGCCGACGCCCACGAGGCGTCCGGCGGCGCGGTGACCCAGGTTCAGGTGGACCGCGCGGGCAGGGTGTCCCCTGCTTCCTACGCGGCGGCCCTGCGCCCCGACACCGCGCTGGCCTGCCTTCAGTCCGCCAACCACGAGGTGGGCACCGAGCAACCGGTGGCCGAGGTAGCACAGATGTGCCGGGAGGCGGGGGTGCCGCTGCTGGTGGACGCGGCGCAGTCGCTGGGCTGGGGGCGGGTGGAGGGCGACTGGTCCCTGCTGACGGCAAGCGCCCACAAATGGGGCGGCCCTTCGGGCGTCGGGCTGCTCGTCGTACGCAAGGGGGTCCGGTTCGCGCCCCAAGGGCCCGCGGACGAGCGGGAGTCGGGGCGGGCGGCCGGGTTCGAGAACATCCCGGCGATCGTGGCGGCGGCGGCCTCCCTGCGAGCCGTCCGCGCGGAGGCGGCCGGGGAGGCGGTACGGCTGCGCGAGCTGACGGAGCGGATCCGCGCACGGGTGCCCGCGCTGGTTCCGGATGTCGAGGTGGTCGGCGACGCGGTCCGGCGGCTCCCGGGGATCGTCACCTTCTCCTGCCTCTACGTCGACGGGGAGGCCCTGCTCCACGAACTGGACCGGAGCGGCTTCTCCGTCTCCTCGGGCTCGTCCTGCACGAGCAGCACCCTCACCCCCAGCCATGTCCTGAAGGCCATGGGCGTCCTGAGCGAGGGCAACGTGCGGGTGTCGCTTCCGCCCGGCACCCCGGAGGAGGACGTCGACCGCTTCCTGTCGGTCCTCCCGGGCGCGGTGTCGGGGGTCCGCGAGAGGCTGGGCGTCACGGAGACGGCGCCGAAGACCCCCGCCTCCGTCGACTCGCTGGTGGTCGACGCGCTGGGCAGGAGGTGCCCGATCCCCGTCATCGAACTGGCCAAGGTCATCGGGGACGTGCCGGTCGGCGGCACGGTCCGGGTCCTCTCCGACGACGAGGCGGCCCGCCTCGACATCCCGGCATGGTGCGAGATGCGGGGCCAGGAGTACGTCGGCGAGGAAGCGGCGGACCACGGCTCGGCCTATGTGGTCCGCCGGCTGTCCTAGGACGTGCCCCGGTCCCGGAGGCCGGGCCGGGACCTCGACCCGGGCGAGGCGGACTCCCGCCTCCGCCCGGGCGTGCCGGGCCCGGATCTTCCCCTAGGAGAGGTGGGCCCGGACCTCGGCGGCGGCGTCATGGCCGTACGCCTTGGTGAAGCGGTCCATGAAGTGGGCGCGGCGCAGCTGGTACTCCTGGGTGCCGACCGTCTCGATGACGAGGGTGGCGAGCATGCAGCCGACCTGGGCGGCGCGCTGCAGGGAGACGCCCCAGGCGAGACCGGAGAGGAAGCCGGCGCGGAACGCGTCACCGACGCCCGTCGGGTCCGCCTTGAGCTCCTCCTCGGGGCAGCCGACCTCGATCGGGTCCTCGCCGGAGCGCTCGATACGGACACCGCGCGAGCCCAGGGTGGTCACCCGGTGGCCGACCTTGGAGAGGATCTCCTCGTCGCTCCAGCCGGTCTTGGACTCGATGAGTCCCTTCTCGTACTCGTTCGAGAAGAGGTACGTCGCCCCGTCCAGCAGTATCCGGATCTCGTCGCCGTTCATGCGAGCGATCTGCTGCGAGAAGTCGGCGGCGAACGGGATCGCGCGCGAGCGGCACTCCTCGGTGTGGCGGAGCATCCCCTCGGGGTCGTCCGCGCCGATCAGGACGAGGTCGAGACCGCCGACCCGGTCCGCGACGGCCTTGAGCTCGATGAGGCGGGCCTCGCTCATGGCGCCCGTGTAGAAGGAGCCGATCTGGTTGTGGTCGGCGTCCGTGGTGCACACGAAGCGCGCGGTGTGCAGCACCTCGGAGATCCGGACGGAGTCGGTATCGACGCCGTGCCGGTCCAGCCAGGCGCGGTATTCGTCGAAGTCGGAGCCTGCCGCCCCGACCAGGATCGGACGGGTACCGAGCTGGCCCATGCCGAACGCGATGTTCGCGCCGACCCCTCCCCGGCGGACGTCGAGGTTGTCGACCAGGAAGGAGAGGGAGACCGTGTGCAGCTGATCCGCGACCAGCTGGTCGGCGAATCGGCCGGGGAAGGTCATGAGGTGGTCGGTGGCGATGGAGCCGGTGACTGCGATACGCACGGCTAGGACACGCTCCTGCGAGGGGAGGGGGATTGACAGTTAACGCTACCGGGTCCGCGGACGCCTTCTGAAGCGGCCAAAACTACCCGATAGTAGATCTTTCTTCGTGACGGCAACGGTGCATACGGTTCCGGTATGACGAACCTCAAGGTCCATGACACCGCTCCGCTCGGCCCGGTCAGCGACCTGGAAGGCGATATGGCGTCGCTGCGCGGCGACTGCGCCCGGATGGCCGGCCACTGGTCGGCTCCCGCACCGGTCTCTTCCCTCCCCGTCTCCCCCTCACTCATCCACGGGGTGACCGTTCCGCCCACCTCCGCACGACTGCTGGACGCGATGTCCGACTACGGCGACTGATCGGCCACGGCCCGCACGGTGCCGCCGTACGGGTGAGAGTCCGGCGGCGCCGAACGGGTGAGGGTGAGTGCGGAGAGCGCCCGCAGGGAACCGTGCGCTCCCCCGCTGCGTCCCATCGCTGTCCCCCGTAAAGGGGATGCGGTATACGACCCTGGAGAGCCCGTCATTGGCAGGGCCGGGTCATGGGACAGCAGTGGAGCCGAAGGAGCGATGCGGTGAGCACCGAGCGACCCGACAACGACGCGACCGATCCCGTCGAGGGTCACGCCCAGGGTCCCGTCGAGGGCGCCACCGAGCGCGCCGTCGAGGGCCCCGACGCGGGTCCCACCGAGGGTGCCGTCGAGAATCCCGTCGATGATCCCACCGAGGCGCCCGCCGAAGGTTCCGCCGAGGACCCCGGCGAGGCCGCCGCCGACGAGGCCACCGTTGCCGAACCCACCGGGGACACCGCCGGGCGTCCCGCCGAAGCTCGGGCCGGGGGCGCGACCGAGGGGCGCGCAGAGGGCGCGGCCGGAGGGCCCACCGAGGGCGCGGCCACGAGTCGTGACGAGGACACCGTCGACGGTCACGCCCAGGAGCCCGTCGAAGACGCGGCCGAACAGCGATCCGAGGGGCCCACCGAAGGCACTTCAGAAGGTCACGCCGAGAGGCCCGGCGAAGGCAGCGGCGCAGGTCCTGCCGACGGCACCGGCGAAGGTCACGCCGAAGGACACACCAAGACGCCCGTCGAAGGCACCGGCGCAGGTCACGCCGAGAAGCCCGTCGAAGGCAGCGGCGAGAGTCCTGCCGACGGCGGCGTCGAACATCACGCCGAAGGGCACACCAAGACGCCCGTCGAAGGCAGCGGCGCAGGTCACGCCGAGAGGCCCGGCGAAGGTGTCGCCGAGGGGGCTGTTGGAGGGGTTGTCGCACGGCACGCCCCGGGGCCCGTCGAGGACATCGGTGAAGGTCCCCTTTCGGGGATCGTCGTGGGTGCCGGGGCGGGTGGGGGGCGGCGGCGGAACACGCCGGCGGTCGTCGCCTCGGTCGTCGCCGCGGTGCTGCTCGTCGGAGGCGGCGGGGCGTACTTCGCCGCGACCGCGTCCGGCGGTGGCCGTTCCGGTACGCCCGGCGGAGACGCCACTCCCCCGCCGCTCGCCCTCGACGGCTACTCGGAGAGCACCACGAGCACAGGGTCCACGGGCGGCACCGCCGGCATCGCGCCCGGCGAGCCCAACCCCTACGGCGCGACCTACCGCGCCGACGGCGAACTCCCCGCGGGACCGGGCTCGGCGCGCGTCCACTGGGCCGAGGGCCGGGTGACCGGGGCCGAGGTGGCCCGGCTCGCGAAGGCCCTGCGCCTCTCGGGCACCCCACGGCTGGCCGGGGACACCTGGACGGTCGGCTCCGTCAAGGACGGCGCCGAGCCGAACCTGCGGGTGAACGCGGACGCGCCGGGGACCTGGACCTTCAGCTCCTACATCCCGGGGACCGACAACTGCCCCGACGGCAAGCTGTGCCGGCCCGTCGGCTCCGGCTCTCTGACCCAGTTCTCACCGGACCCGGTGAGCGAGGCGGCGGCCAGGAAGGCGGCGGCGCCCGTGCTGAAGGCCGTCGGCCAGGACGACGCGAAGCTGGACGCGAGCCAGCTCATGGACCGGGTGCGGGTGGTGAACGCCGACCCGATGGTGGGCGGACTTCCCACGTACGGATGGGCGACCGGGCTCCGGATCGACGTGAACGGTCATGTCATCGGCGGCAGCGGCCAGTTGAAGGTGCCGGTGGCAGGAAACACCTACCCGGTCGTCGGCGCGCAGAAGACGCTGGACCTGATGAACGGGTCGGCGTCGGCGTCGGGCGACGGGCGCATGGGCATCGGCGGCTGCGCCAGCCCCGTACCGCTGAAGGACCGGGACGAGATGCCGTGCGAGCACCCGACCCCGGCGCCGAAGCCGGAGGCGGTGACCGTCGAGAAGGCCACCTTCGGACTGGCGGCGCACCGCGCGAACGGGCGGCAGGCCCTCGTGCCGTCCTGGCTGTTCGAGGTGCGGTCGCCGGGCTCCGAGGACACCTACACCGTGACGCATCCGGCGGTCGACCCGAAGTTCCTGGCCTCGACGGCACCGTCGGCGCAGCCGACCCCGGTGCCGACCGCGCCGCAGGACGAGCCGTCCTCGCCGGCGGCCACCCGTGACGTGGACATCCAGGGCTACACCGCGGAGGGCAAGGACCTGACGGTCGGCTTCACCGGCGGGGTGTGCGCCGACTACACGGTGTCGGCGAGCGAGAGCTCCGGCGAGGTGACCGTGACCGTGACGGAGAAGCCCTGGAAGGACAAGGTCTGCATCCTGATCGCCAAGGTCTACGCGAAGACGGTGCACCTGGAGAAGCCGCTCGACGGCCGGAAGGTCGTGGGGACGAACGGCCGGGCGATCCACGAGGGCAGGATCACGATGCCCGAGGCGTCCGGAGCGACGTCCGCGGGGCCCCGGTAACGGCCGTCCCGGTCCCGGATACGCGAAGGCGGCGTCCCCGTCGGAGGGGGACGCCGCCTTCGTCCGTACTCGGCGCGTGCGTGCGCGTTCGGCCGGAGCCGTGAGCCGCGGGCTCGGCTCAGTGGCAATCGGGCCGGCCGAACCGGGCCCGGTACATCTCGGGCCCCGCCGGTCCCGGACCTAGCTGAAGGAGTCGCCGCAGGCGCAGGAGCCCGTCGCGTTCGGGTTGTCGATCGTGAAGCCCTGCTTCTCGATGGTGTCCACGAAGTCGATCGAGGCGCCGCCCAGGTACGGGGCGCTCATGCGGTCGGTGACGACCTTCACACCGTCGAAGTCCTTCAGGACATCGCCGTCGAGCGAGCGCTCGTCGAAGAACAGCTGGTACCGCAGGCCGGAGCAGCCGCCGGGCTGAACGGCGACGCGCAGTGCCAGATCCTCGCGGCCTTCCTGGTCGAGCAGGGCCTTGACCTTGGCCGCGGCGGCGTCGGACAGCATGATGCCGTCGCTCACGGTGGTGGTCTCGTCCGATACGGACATCTGCTTCTCTCCCGGGTTGTACGGAGACTGCTTGCCGACGGTTGCAACCGGCGGGGCCGCGGATTCATTCCGGGCCGAGCTCATGTCTTTGCCTTCTCTCTTCATGCTCGCACATGCGCCTCCGCACGAACACCGGCCTGTGGACAACCCCACGGACACCCGGGTGTCACCCGCCGGAGAGGCGACCGGGATTCACGTCACATGGACGCTATGGCCATCGTCAACGTGACGTGAAGCGGTTATGATAGATAGCGTCAATTCGACGAAAAGGCATCGTTCCGCCGGGCCCGCTCCCATACGAGCCCGGCGAGCCGCAGAAACAGAAAGGGTGCGTGTCGTGACCACCGCCCAGACCCAGGAGCTCGACGTACAGCCGACGCCCCTCGCCCTGCTGCTGCTCGGCCGCGAGGCCGACCCGAGGAGCGAGCGGGGTGTCGAGTGCCCCGGCGACCTGCCCTCGCCGTCCGACCCGGACCTGGTCGAGCGCGCCCGTGCGGCCAAGGAGAAGCTCGGCGACAAGGTCTTCGTGCTCGGCCACCACTACCAGCGCGACGAGGTCATCCAGTTCGCGGACGTCACGGGCGACTCCTTCAAGCTGGCCCGGGACGCGGCGGCCCGTCCGGAAGCCGAGTACATCGTCTTCTGCGGTGTGCACTTCATGGCCGAGTCGGCCGACATCCTCACGGGCGACGCCCAGAAGGTCGTCCTGCCGGACCTCGCCGCGGGCTGCTCGATGGCCGACATGGCCACCGCCGAGCAGGTCGCCGAGTGCTGGGACGTGCTGACCGAGGCCGGCATAGCCGACCGGGTCGTGCCCGTCTCGTACATGAACTCGTCCGCGGACATCAAGGCCTTCACCGGCAAGCACGGCGGCACGATCTGCACGTCGTCGAACGCCCAGCGCGCCCTGGAGTGGGCCTTCGAGCAGGGTTCGCAGGTGCTGTTCCTGCCCGACCAGCACCTCGGCCGCAACACCGCCGTCCGCGACCTGGGCATGTCCCTGGACGACTGCGTGCTCTACAACCCCCACAAGCCGAACGGCGGGCTGACCGCGGAGCAGCTGCGCGACGCGAAGATGATCCTGTGGCGCGGCCACTGCTCGGTGCACGGCCGCTTCAGCGTGGACTCGGTGAACGACGTGCGCGAGCGGATCCCCGGCGTCAACGTCCTCGTGCACCCCGAGTGCAAGCACGAGGTCGTCGCGGCGGCGGACTACGTCGGCTCCACGGAGTACATCATCAAGGCCCTGGAGGCCGCCCCGGCCGGTTCCAAGTGGGCGATCGGCACGGAGCTGAACCTCGTACGCCGCCTCGCGAACCGTTTCGCGCCCGAGGGCAAGGAGATCGTCTTCCTCGACAAGACGGTCTGCTTCTGCTCGACGATGAACCGCATCGACCTGCCGCACCTGGTGTGGACCCTGGAGTCCCTCGCCGAGGGCAACCTCGTCAACCGCATCGAGGTCGACAAGGAGACCGAGGCGTTCGCGAAGCTGGCGCTGGAGCGGATGCTGGCGCTGCCGTAGACCGCGCGTCACGCGGCGCCGCCTCCGGCCCGGAGGCAACACGTCGCCGCGGTCCTGGATCACGGCAAGGGGCGCTCCTCGGACACGAGGGGCGCCCCTTGCCGATGAGCCGTCAGCAGTAGAGGTTGGCTCCCGGTGTGACGCCGAGGATCGAGGTGAAGCGCTGGTAGGCGTCCACGCGGCTCTGGACCTGTGCGGGGTTCCTGC
>NZ_JBHWVI010000075.1:0-35615 GCF_042737005.1 Streptomyces sp. NPDC060027 | reverse complement strand
GGGCTGATGCTCAGCCCCGGCCGGCGCTTCAGCGTCCCGGGTACCTCACCCGGCTCGGTACGCCTCCGTCAGCTTGGCCACCGCCTGCGCGTAGTGGCCGGTCAGCAGGAGATGGTCCGCGTCCGCGAAGGGCTTCGCGGACGCGGCGGTGACCGACGAGCCGATCTTCTGCTGGACGAGCAGACGGGCCTTCGTCACGGCCGTGCGGGCGACCCCGTCGGCGCCGGACCGCTCCGCCGCCGAGGCGACCAGGGCGAGCGCCCGGAGGGTGGCGGTGCCACCGCTCGGTGCCTTCGTGAGCGTCGTCAGACCCCACCCGTACGGGAACTGCGGGTCGTAGGACGCGTCACCGACGTTGATCGGCAGCTGGGACTCCGTCCTGGGCCAGGTGACCGGAAGCTGCCCGGTGAAGGCGCGCCGTCCGTAGAGGACGTCCGCGACGCCGTCGCCCTCCGTGCCCGGCAGCCAGGAGGCGACGAGCGCGTCCACGGCGCCGAGGCGGTCGCCGATGAGCTGCGGACGGCCCGAGACGATCAGCACCGCGCACTTCATGGCCGCGCACACCTTGTCGACGGCCGCCTTGTCGGCCGCGGTCAGCTCCAGGTCGTTGCCGTTGCCGACATCGCCGACGCCCTCCGCGTACGGGGTCTCGCCGACGACGACCACACCCACGTCGTAGCCGCCGGTCGGGGCGGAGGCGTCCTTCGAGTACGTGACGTCACCGCCGGCCTTGCGCATGCCCTGGAGGATCGTCGTGCCCTGGGTGATGTTCCCGGACGAGCCCTGCCAGGTGATGGTCCAGCCACCGGTCTGGTTGCCGATGTCGTCGGCGTTGGAACCCGCGACGTACACCTTCTGCGACTTCCTCAGCGGCAGTACGCCGTCCGCGTTCTTCAGCAGGACCTGGGACTCGGCCGCCGCCTGCCGCGCCACGGCCCGGTGCACGGCCGAGCCGATCTCCGAAGCGCCGCTCGTGTCCGCGTACGGCTTCTCGAAGAGGCCCAGCCTGAACTTCTGCGTGAGGATGCGCGCCACGGCGTCGTCGATCCGCCGCTCGCTGACACGACCGGCCTTCGCCTCGTCCATGAGCGTCGTGCGGAAGTCCTTGTACGAGTACGGCACCATCATCATGTCCACACCCGCGTTGACCGAGCTGCGGACGTGGGACGCGTAGTCGCCGGGGAGCTGGTCGATGGCGTTCCAGTCACTGATCACGAAGCCGTCGAAGCCCATCCGGCCCTTGAGCACGCCGTTGATCATGTCGGCGCGGGCGTGCATCTTCACCGGGCCCCGGCCGTCGCCGACGATGTCCAGCGAGGAGTAGGACGGCATGACCGAGCCGACTCCGCGGTCGACCGCCGACTGGTACGGGGCCAGGTGCACGGCCTCCAGCTGCTGCCGGGTGACCTTGGTGACGCCCTGGTCGATGGTGTACGAGCCCGTCGTGGAGGTGCCGTACCCGGTGCCGCCGTCGCCGACGAAGTGCTTGGCGGTGGCGAGGACCTTGTCGTCGTCCTTCAGGTCCCTGCCGTCCGCGGCGCCTTGGAGACCCCGGACGACCGTCTCCAAGGACTCGACGAGCGCCGGGTCCTCGCCGAAGGACTCGTAGGAACGGCCCCAGCGTTCGTCGCGGGTCACGCACAGGCAGGGGGCGAAGTCCCAGGGGATGCCGGTGGCGCGGACCTCGGCGGCGGTCACCGCACCGGTCCGCTCCGCGAGCCGGGGGTCACGGGTGGCGCCGATGCCGATGTTGTGGGGCATGACCGTGGCGCCGGTGAGGTTGTTGTGGCCGTGCACCGCGTCCACGCCGTAGATCAGCGGGATCTGGAACCGTGTGGCCTGCGACCGGAGTTGGTAGCCGTCGATCATCTTCGCCCAGGCCGCGGCGGTGTTGGGGGTCGGGGTGGAGCCGCCGCCGGAGAGCAGCGAGCCGAGGTCGTAGGCCGCGATGTCACCGCCCGTGCCGATCGCTCCGCGCTCCGCCTGGG
Organism: Streptomyces sp. NPDC060027; assembly: GCF_042737005.1. Classification (NCBI taxonomy): domain Bacteria; kingdom Bacillati; phylum Actinomycetota; class Actinomycetes; order Kitasatosporales; family Streptomycetaceae; genus Streptomyces; species Streptomyces sp. NPDC060027. The sequence goes on along the minus strand of NZ_JBHWVI010000075.1, from coordinate 33,627 downwards.
TCATCTGCCCGGCCTTCTCCTCCAGGGACATCCGGGAGACGAGGTCGGCGACCCGCTTCCTCACGGGCAGTTTCGGATCCAGGTACGGGAGTCCGTGGGCGTCGATGACGACCTGCGGGGTCTCGGTGGGCGACTTGGCGCCGGTCACCGTGAGCTTGAGGGGGATCGTCTCGGCCGCTTCGGCGGACCGGTCGCGCAGGGTCGGGATCTTGATGGTGCGGCTCGTACCGGACGCCGTGCCCGCGGGGAAGGTGACCTCGCCCTTGACCGGGGTGTAGTCCTTGCCCGGCTCGGCGGAGCCGCCCGCGCTCTCGTATCCGACGGTCACGGGCTCGTCGATCGGGGCGGCGCCGGTGGTCGCCACGGAGACCTGCACGGCGGCCGCGGAGCCCTCCTTCACCGTGTGGACGGCGGCGTCGGTGGTGACGGAGGCGCGCAGGGACTGGTCGGCCCTGCCGTACAGCTCGACGTCGTCCAGGGCGAACCGCCCCTGGACGCCGACCGGGAGGGTGACGGCGTATCCCCACATCTGGTTCAGGCCGAGGACCTGGTCGATGCCGCCGACGGGCTGGTAGTCCGTGCGATAGGCGAAGTCGGTGAAGGGGATCTCGATCTGTTTCCAGCCGGTGAAGTCGTCGGTGAAGGAGGTCGTCCACAGCTCGGAGGCCTCGCCGTTGGCTCCGCCGTCCTTGATCTCGAAGGCGATCTTCTTGGCGTTGTCGCGGCCGTCCCACCAGAAGCGGATGCCCTTGTGCGCGGACCAGTCGTGGGCCGGCTGGTCCGCCGCGTAGTCGTGGGTGAAGCCGCCGTACCCGCTGATGTCGTAGTCGCCGGTGAGGACCTTGGCACCCTCGGGCGCGTCGGTCCGTTCGGTCAGGGCCAGCCGGGGCGGGTCGTCACTGTCGCCGCCCCAGGTGAAGAGGCCCTCGGCGGGCTGGCTCGCGAAGGGCACCTCGCCCTCGAAGCGGTCGACCGGGACGGGTGCGGGATCGTCGGCCGCCGCCGTTCCCGCCGACGCGAGCGGAAGCAGTCCGGCGATCAGCGCGGCACCGGCCAGCAGAGCGGTTCTTCGTACGGAATTCCGATCGAGCCTGGTCATGGGGTCCCCCCTCGACTCTCACGTGACTTCTGACGACTCATGACGTCTTACGACTTAGATCACGGCGTGAGTTAACTGGCGCCCCGGCAACCCGTCAAGACTTCACGTCAGAACCGGTACACACCCAAGTCACGTCTGGATCAGGGCAGTTGTTCCTTCAGCCTGTGAACGCGCAACCCCTTGACGCGGGTCCGTGGCCGTCATTTACTCACGCCTCGCACGCCTCCCCCACCCCCACCTCCAGAAGGGCGGCGCTCCATGAGGAGATCCACCAGGAGATCCACTCGGGCGGTCCGGCTGATCGTCGCCGGGCTGCTCACCACCGCGGGATTCACGGCGGCGTCGCCCGCGCACGCCGCGGGCGAACAGGTCACCGCCTATCTGACGACGACGGACGACGCCGGCGGACGCCATGTCGTCCGCGGCCTCCAGGCCCAGGCTCCGTTCGCCTTCCAGTCGGGCAGCGGCGGCAGCGGCGAGAACATCACCGTCGACGAGAACACCCGGTACCAGACCTTCACCGGCGGGGGCGCCTCCTTCACCGACACCGCGGCCTGGCTGATGAACAGCAGCGGCGCGCTCTCGCAGAGCACGCGCGACGCGACGATGCGCAAGCTGTTCTCTCCGACGGACGGGATCGGGCTGTCCTTCCTGCGCAATCCGATGGGCGCCTCGGACCTCGCGCGCTTCGGCTACACCTACGACGACGTGCCCGCGGGGCAGAGCGACCCGAACCTCACGCAGTTCTCCGTCGCGCACGACCTGGCCGACGTGGTGCCGCTGACCAGACAGGCACTCCAGCTCAACCCCTCCCTGACGGTGATGGCCTCGCCGTGGACGGCACCGGCCTGGATGAAGGACAGCGGGTCGCTGAACGGCGGCTGGCTGAAGGCGGAGAACTACGGCGCGTACGCCTCGTACTTCGTGAAGTACCTTCAGGCGTACCGGGATCAGGGCGTCCCCGTCTCGTACGTCACCGCACAGAACGAGCCGACCTGCTGCTCGGGCTACCCGTCGATGAGCTGGAACGGCTCGGGGCTCGCCTACTTCACCAAGAGCGAGCTGCTGCCCAAGCTCCAGGCGGCCGGCCTGTCCACCAAGGTGCTCGCCCACGACTGGAACTGGGACGTGTACGACTCCTACGCCGCGGGGACCGTCGACGACGCGGCGGTCCGCTCGCACCCGAACTTCGGCGGGATCGCCTGGCACGGGTACGGCGGCGACATCGCCAAGCAGACGAGCGTGCACAACCAGTACCCGGGCCTCGACGCCTTCGGAACCGAGCACTCCGGCGGCACCTGGATCGCCGACCAGCAGCGCGAGGACATGCTCAACATCGTCGACTACACCCGGAACTGGGCGAAGTCGGTGACCAAGTGGTCGCTCGCCGTGGACCAGAACCGGGGACCGCACAACGGCGGCTGCGGGACCTGCTCAGGGCTCATCACCGTGCACAACGGGGACGGGTCGAGCGGGACCGTCGACTACACGGTCGAGTACTACACGATGGGCCATCTGACGAAGTTCGTCCGGCCCGGGGCGCAGCGGATCGCCTCCACGGCGTCGTCGGCCGTCCCGAACGTCGCCTGGCGCAATTCGGATGGGTCGAAGGCGCTGATCGCCTACAACGGCGGCTCGGTCGCGAAGTCGGTCACGATCAACTGGGGCTCCCAGCAAGCCACTTACTCGCTGCCGGGCAAGACGTCGGCGACGTTCACCTGGTCCGGGACGCAGTCGGGCGGGGGCGGCCAGTCGGGCGCGTTCGTCGGTCTGGCGGGCAAGTGCCTGGATGTGGCGGGCGGTTCGAGCGCCAACGGCACGGCGGTGCAGCTCTACGACTGCAACGGGTCGGCCGCGCAGGCCTGGTCGGTGCAGGCGGACGGATCGGTGCGCTCGCTCGGGAAGTGCCTCGACGTCACGTCGGGGTCGACGGCCGACGGCGCGAAGGCGCAGCTGTACGACTGCAACGGGACCGGTGCGCAACGGTGGTCGTACAACTCTTCGACCGGTGACATCGTCAACACGGTGGCGAGCAAGTGCCTGGACGTGAGCGACAACTCGTCGGCCAACGGGGCCCGGGCACAGATCTGGTCGTGCACGAGGGCCGCCAACCAGAAGTGGCGGCTCCAGTAGGGCGGGCCCTGTCCCGCCGGTGAGGGGGACGGGCATGAGACGTGCGGGAACGGCGGCGGCCGGGGTCGTCGCCGGGGCACGGGGTCGTCGACTTCTCCACCGGTGACATCGCCGCGTTGAAGCCCGGCCAGGTGTGGGCCGACGGCCGGGCGATGAGCCTCGGCGAGTTCGAGGAGCTCGCCGAGGCCTCCTGTCGAGGCGGTCCTACGCGGCCGGCTCGACGCCCGCCCTCAGCAGCCCGAAGGTGTACGCGTCCTCCAGTGCCTGCCAGGACGCGGCGATGACGTTCTCCGCCACGCCGACCGTGGACCACTCCCCCGTGCCGTCGGAGGTGGAGATGAGGACGCGGGTGGTGGAGGACGTGCCGTGCTTGCCCTCCAGGATGCGGACCTTGTAGTCGACCAGTTCCAGCTTGGCGAGCTGGGGGTAGATCGTCTCCAGGGCCACCCGCAGAGCACGGTCGAGGGCGTTGACGGGGCCGTTGCCCTCGGCGGTGGCGACGATGCGCTCGCCCTTGGCGAAGAGCTTGACCGTGGCCTCGTTGGCGTGGCTGCCGTCGGGGCGGTCCTCGACGATGGCCCGCCAGGACTCGACCTCGAAGTACGTCAGGGCCTTGCCCTCGGCCTCGGCGCGCAGCAGGAGTTCGAAGCTCGCGTCGGCGGCCTCGTACGTGTAGCCCTTGAGCTCACGCTCCTTGACCCGCTCGACGACGCGGCCGACCAGTTCGCGGTCGTCGCTGATGTCGACGCCCAGTTCCTTGCCCTTGAGCTCGATCGAGGCCCGGCCCGCCATGTCGGAGACCAGCATCCGCATGGTGTTGCCGACCTGCTCGGGGTCGATGTGCTGGTACAGGTCCGGGTCGACCTTGATCGCCGAGGCGTGCAGGCCCGCCTTGTGGGCGAAGGCCGACACTCCCACGTACGGCTGATGGGTGGAGGGCGTGAGGTTGACGACCTCCGCGATCGCGTGCGAGATCCTGGTCATCTCCCGCAGCGCGCCATCGGGGAGCACCTTCTTGCCGTACTTCAGCTCCAGGGCGGCGACGACGGGGAACAGGTTGGAGTTGCCGACCCGCTCGCCGTAGCCGTTGGCCGTGCACTGGACGTGGGTGGCGCCCGCGTCGACCGCCGCCAGGGTGTTGGCGACGGCGCAGCCCGTGTCGTCCTGGGCGTGGATGCCGAGCCGGGCGCCGGTGTCCGCGAGGACGGTGGCGACCACGGCCTGGACCTGTGCCGGGAGCATGCCCCCGTTGGTGTCGCACAGGACCACGACGTCGGCGCCGGCCTCCGCGGCGGCGCTGACTACCGCCTTGGCGTACCCGGGGTTCGCGCGGTAGCCGTCGAAGAAGTGCTCGCAGTCGACGAAGACGCGGCGGCCCTGGGAGCGCAGGTAGGAGACGGTGTCGCGGACCATCTCCAGGTTCTCGTCGAGCGTGGTGCGCAGAGCGAGCTCGACGTGCCGGTCGTGGGATTTGGCGACCAGGGTGATCACCGCGGCCCCCGAGTCCAGGAGTGCCTTGACCTGCGGGTCCTCCGAGGCCTTGGCACCGGCCCGGCGGGTCGCTCCGAAGGCCACGAGCTGGGCGTGCTTGAAGTCGATCTCCTGCCGGGCACGGGCGAAGAACTCGGTGTCGCGGGGGTTGGCGCCGGGCCACCCGCCCTCGATGAAGCCCACCCCGAAGTCGTCCAGGTGCCGCGTGATGGCCAGCTTGTCCGCCACGGTGAGGTTGATGCCCTCGCGCTGCGCGCCGTCGCGCAGCGTCGTGTCGAAGACGTGGAAAGCATCGTCGAGCTCGCTGGTTTCCGTCATGGTCTCAAGGCTCCTGTATTGAATCTCGGTCTACCGGAATGACCGGCTCCACCGTCCTCCAATGATCCCTCGCGCTGCGCTCCCGGCTGAAGGTGGGCCAGAAATGCGAAAAACCCCTCGCGGGTGCGAGAGGTCTGCGCGCGGGTCGAGAACGACGGTGTCCGCCCGTACCTGGTCGTACGTGCGGTCACTGCGGACCGGCGCGCCTGCTGCCAATAATCGTGGCGAACGAGAGCACGGGGGCAGTCTGGCACATACCGCCCCCGTGCTCACGGGGTGTCTCAGGATGCGAGCACTGGGCTACGTGGTCAGCGCGGATGTACGACGAACACGTCCGCGACCCCGTCGTCCGCCGCCGGGCAGCGGATGCCCGGGGGCGGAGGAGCGGAGGAGCGGAGGAGCGGAGGAGCGGAGGAGCGGACGACGACACGGTTCGTGCCGGCCCGTCGCGCCCGGCACGGCGCTCGCCCCGCGCGGGCCGTCGTGGTCCGGCGCGGCGCTCGCCCCGCGCGGGCCAGCCCAGGCGGCTGGCGCCCAGGCGACCGGCCGACCGGCTGGCTCGCTGGACCGGCTGTCTGCCTGTCCGTCCGTCCACCCGTCTGTCCGTCTGTCCACTGACGCCGTTCAGCCCAGCGCCGCGTCGAGGAACTCTCTTACGTGGGAGAGGACTTGGTCGCGGCCGGTGCCGCGGAGGCCGATCGCCACATGGATGGAGAAGCCGTCGAGCAGGGCGCGCAGCCGGGCGCCGAAGCGGTCCGGGTCGACAGCGCGGAACTCGCCGCGCGAGACGCCCTCGGCGAGCAGTGCGACGAGGTCCCGGTGCCAGGCGCCCTCGATGGCGACCTGCCGTTCCCGGGCGTCGTCGTCCGCGTTCTGCGAGCGGTTCCAGACCTCCAGCCAGAGCGTCCAGTGCGGGTCGCGGTGGCCGTCGGGGACGTACAGGTCGACGTAGCCGTCGAGCCGCTCGCGGGCCGTTCCGCGCGCGGCCAGCAGCCGGCCGCGCTCGGCGCCGAGGCGGCCCTCGCTCCACTCCAGGGTGCGCAGCAGCAGCTCGTCCTTGGAGCGGAAGTAGTAGAGGAGATGGCCGCTGCTCATGCCGACCTCACGGCCGAGTGCCGCCATGGTGAGCTTCTCCAGACCGCGCTCGGCGATCATCTCCATGGCGGCGGCGAGGACCTCCTCGCGCGGTGGCGCGTTCTTCCGCGCACCGGCCATCCGTGACTCCCGTTGTCAGACCTTCGGCTGCTGCTGGGTGATGCAGTGGATGCCACCGCCGCCCGCGAAGATCGTACGTGCGTCCACCAGCGTCACGGTCCGCTCGGGGAACAGCCGGCGGAAGATGCCCGCCGCGGTCTCGTCCCGCGGATCGTCGAAGCCGCACAGGACGACGCCGCCGTTGCAGAGGTAGTGGTTGATGTAGGAGTAGTCGGCCCAGTGGCCGTCGGCCTCCAGCGCCGTCGGGGCCGGGACCTCGACGACCTCGATGCGGCGACCACGGGCGTCGGTCTGCGCCTTGAGCAGCCCGATGACCTCTCGGCTGACCTCGTGGTCGGGGTGCGCCGGGTCCTGCTGGGAGTGCGCGACGATCACCCCGGGACCGGCGAACGCGGCGACGATGTCGACATGGCCGAGGGTGCCGAATCCGTACGGGGGGTAGTCGCCGGTCAGGCCGCGCGGCAGCCAGATCGCCTTGCTGGTGCCGAGCTGGGCGTGGATCTCCGCCTCGACCTGCTCGCGGGTCCAGCCGGGGTTGCGCTCGGGGCCGAGCTGAACGGTCTCGGTGAGCAGCACGGTGCCCTCGCCGTCGACGTGGATCGCGCCGCCCTCGTTGACCAGCCGCGAGGCGTACGTCTTCGCCCCCGCCAGGTCCGCGACCTCGGCGCCGATCTTCGCGTCGTGCTCCCAGCGGGCCCAGGCCTGGGCACCCCAGCCGTTGAACGTCCAGTCCACGGCGGCGAGTTCGCCCTGTCCGTCGGTGAGGAAGGTGGGACCGATGTCGCGCATCCAGGCGTCGTCGAGCGCGCGCTCGACGGTGTCGATGCCGAGGCCGAGGAGTTCGGCGGCCGGAGCGGACTGGCCGGGGCCGCACACCACGGTGACCGGCTCGAAGCGGCGGACCGCGCGGGCCACCGCGGCCCAGGCCGCGCGCGACTCGGCGAGGTCCTCCGGGCTGTCGAAGGTGGGGTTGGGGCCCGGCCACGCCATCCAGGTGCGCTCGTGCGGGGTCCATTCGGCGGGCATACGGAAACCGTCGGCGGCAGCGGACATGGGTGTTCCTTCCAGGCAGCGGCGATTACAGGAAATACAGACGGTTGAGGGAGACCGAGTCGGCGGGTCCGGAGCGCAGCGGGTCGCCGTCGAGCGTGACCAGGCCGGTGCGCTGGTCCACGTCGACCGCTCCGGTACGGGAGTTGAGGCGCAGATCGGCGGGACCGATGCCGCGGGTGCCGCGCACCGCCACACGGCGACGGCGGGTGGGCATGGTGTCGTTGCCCTGGTCGAGCGCCGCCTGTGCGACGAAGGCCACCGAGATCTCGGCCGGGGTCGCGCCGTGCGCCCCGAACTGCGGGCCGAGGACCAGGGGTTCGCAGGTGTCGGTGGCGGCGTTGGGGTCGCCGACGACGCCGTACGCCGGGAAGCCGGACTTCAGCACGAGCTGCGGCTTGGCGCCGAAGTACTCGGGGCTCCACAGCACGATGTCGGCGAGCTTGCCGGTCTCGATGGAGCCGATCTCGTGGGCGAGGCCGTGGGCGATGGCCGGGTTGATGGTCAGCTTGGCCATGTAGCGCAGGACGCGTTCGTTGTCGTCGTCCTCGGGCGCGCCGAACTGGGCCTTCATCTTCCCGGCCATGGCGAAGGTCCGGCGCACGGTCTCGCCCGCGCGGCCCATGCCCTGCGCGTCCGAGGAGGTGATGCCGATCGCGCCCAGGTCGTGCAGCACGTCCTCGGCGCCCATGGTCCCGGCGCGGATGCGGTCGCGGGCCATGGCGGCGTCGCCGGGCAGATCGGTCTTCAGGTCGTGGACCGAGACGATCATGCCGTAGTGCTCGGCGACCGCGTCCCGACCGAAGGGCAGGGTCGGGTTGGTGGACGAGCCGATGACGTTCGGGACGCCCGCCATCTTCAGGACGTTGGGCACGTGTCCGCCGCCGCAGCCCTCGATGTGGAAGGCGTGGATGGTGCGCCCTTCGAGCACCCTGAGGGTGTCCTCGACGGACAGGCACTCGTTCAACCCGTCGCTGTGCAGGGCGACTTGGACGTCGTGTTCCTCGGCCACGCGCAGCGCGGTGTCGAGTGCGCGGGTGTGGGCGCCCATGTCCTCGTGGACCTTGAAGCCGCTCGCGCCGCCCTCGGCGAGCGCCTCGATCAGCGGTGCGCGGTCGGAGGACGAACCCCGGCCCAGGAAGCCGATGTTGACCGGCCAGGCGTCGAAGGCGCCGAAGGCATGACGCAGCGCCCAGGGCGAGTTGACGCCGACGCCCCACACCGGCCCGAACTCCTGGCCGATGATCGTCGTCACCCCGGAGGCCAGCGAGGCCTCCATGATGCGCGGCGACAGCAGGTGGACGTGGGTGTCGACGGCCCCTGCGGTGGCGATCAGGCCCTCGCCGGAGACGATGGACGTGCCGGTGCCGACCACGACGTCGACGCCGTCGAGGGTGTCGGGGTTGCCGGCCCGGCCGATCGAGCAGATCCGGCCCTCGCGGATGCCGATGGACACCTTGCGGATGCCCTGGACGGCGTCGATCACCACGACGTTGCTGATGACGACGTCGCAGGTGTCCCGGACGGCGGCGGCCTTGAGGTGCAGTCCGTCGCGGGCGGTCTTGCCGAATCCGGCGAGGAACTCGTCACCGGGGAGCTGGGCGTCGGACTCGACGCGAATGGTCAGCCCCGAGTCGCCGAGCCGGACCCGGTCACCGGCGCGGGGGCCGTGGGTGGCGGCGTACTCGTAGGGGGTGAGGCGGCGGGCCTCGGCGGGGTGGCCTCCTGGGCGGCTCATCGCTCGGCCTCCTGGTCACGGGTGTCGGGTACGCCGAGGTAGCCGCAGGCGGCGGCCCGGCGCAGGGCCTCTTCCCTGGCGCCGGGCGCGTCCAGCGGCCCGTCGACCAGCCCGGCGAAGCCGATCGCGACGCGCGCTCCGCCGATGGGCAGCAGCCCCACCTCGGCGCTCTCCCCCGGGCCGAAGCGGACGGAGGACCCCGCGGGCACGGCGAGCCGCATCCCGTAGGCGGCGGCACGGTCGAAGTCGAGCCGCGGGTTGGCCTCGAAGAAGTGGAAGTGGGAGGTGACGGAGACGGGGACGGGGGCCGTGTTCGTCACGGACAGGCGGACGGCGGCCTCGGGCTCGGCGTGCTCCGGGCCCGGCAGCAGGGCACCCGGAGCCCGGTCGCCGAGTCCGCCGCCGATCGGGTCGGTCACGACCGCGAGGCGCGAGCCGTCGTCGAAGACGGCCTCGACATGCACCTCGGTCACGATGTCCGCGACGCCGGGCAGGACGTCGTCCGGGCCGAGGACGGACCGCGCGGCCTCGACGGCCTCCGCCAGCCGTCTGCCGTCGCGGGCGGCCTCGCAGACCGTGTCCGCGATCAGGGCGGTGGCCTCCGGCACGTTGAGCCGCAGTCCGCGCGCCTTGCGGGCCCGGGCCAGCTCGGCGGCCGAGAACAGCAGCAGTCGGTCACGCTCCGTGGGGGTCAGTCTCACGCCACGACACCTCCTCGCCTTCCTCCATTTAGAGCGTCACTCTAAACGTCGGATTCATGGAAGGGAAACATTGACGGATAAGCAGCGGAGACGCCACATCGAGCGTCGCTCTAACTCGTGATGCTGCCCGCACCACGCCAGGCGGCCGTCAAAGGAGACCAGCCATGCCGATCGAACAGCGCGGAGTCGACACCATCCCCGAGGAGGAACGCACCAGCGGGCCGCGCGACCTCGTATCGATCCTGCTCGGTTCCAACCTCTGCCTCGGTGTGATCATCTTCGGCTGGCTGCCGCCCTCGTTCGGGCTCGACTGGTGGTCCTCCGTGAGCTCGATCGTCGCAGGCACGGTCGTCGGGACGGCGCTCACCGCGCCGCTGGCCCTGGTCTCCCTGCGGACCGGCACCAACCTCTCCACCTCCTCCGGCGCGCAGTTCGGCGTGCGCGGACGGCTGGTCGGCTCGGTCGTCGGCCTGCTTCTCGCGCTCGGCTACACGGCGCTGACCGTGTGGATCGGCGGCGACGTGATGGTCGGCGTCCTCGGCCGCCTCTTCGGCCTGGAGGCGAACGGCCTGGCGTACGCCGTCGTGTACACGCTGCTCGCCGCCGCGACCGTCGCGGGCGCCGTCTACGGCTACCGCGTACTGCTCGCCATGTCCCGCGCCCTCGCGATCGGCATGTCGGCCCTGCTGGTGGTCGGCGTGATCGCGTACGCCCCGCACTTCACCACCGCGGCGCTCCCGGAGGCCGGCGGCTATCTGCTCGGCTCGTTCTGGCCCACCTGGCTGCTCGCGGCAGTGGCGGCCGGTCTGTCGGGCCCGATCGCGTTCATCACGCTGCTCGGCGACTACACCCGCTACATCTCCCCCGAGCGCCACTCCTCCCGTACGGTCCTGCACGGCACCTGGCTGGGCCTGATCGCCGGTCTGCTGGTCCCCCAGCTCTTCGGCACCTTCACCGCGTACGGGGCTCGCGCGGCCCTCGACTACGCGGGACCGCTGGTATCCGCCTCCCCCGGCTGGTACCTGGTCCCGCTGCTGCTGGCCGCCTCCGCGGGCTCGGTGGGCAACGCCGGTCTGATGCTGTACTCCATGGGCCTCGACCTCGACGCCATCCTGCCCCGCACCTCGCGCGCCCGGGCCACCTGCGCGGTCGCCGTCGTCGCCATGCTCTGCGTGTTCGTCGGCCTCCCCCGAGCTCTCGGCTTCGCTCGAACAGGGAGGTACCCCCACCGCCTGGAACGCCCAGTCCGCGATGACCTCCTTCGTCCTGCTGCTGACCGCGATCGGCACGCCGTGGGCGGTCATCACCCTGATCGGCTTCGTCCGCTGCCGCGGGGTCTACGACCCCGACGCCCTCCAGGTCTTCAACCGCCGCTCCCGCGGCGGCGTCTACTGGTACCGGGCCGGCTGGAACGTCCGGGCCACGGCGGCCTGGGCCCTGGGCGCCTTCGTCGGTCTCCTGGCCGTGTCCCTGCCGTCGTACGAGGGCCCGCTGCTGTCCCTGACGGGCGGGGTGGACTGCAGCTTCGTCCTGTCCGGCCTGGTCGGCGGCGTCGTCCACCTGGCGCTCACGGCGAAGGAGGCGTCACACCGGGTCGAGCCCCGGCTGGAACCGGCTCGCGCCGAAAGTCGGCTTCAAGGTCGCTGAACCAGGTGGCGCGCTCGTCGTACGCGGCGAAGAACGGGCGCCCCACCAGGTCCGGATCGCGGGCCTGGACGATACGGAACGCGTCGAACGAACAGCCGGTCCCCGCAACCCTGTTGGGGAGACGGGGACCGGTGGGAGGAACGGGCGGATCAGCCCAGCGGGTGCATCCAGCCGTGCTTGTCCTCGGTGATGCCGCGCTGGATGTCGAGCAGGGCCTCACGGAGGCGGAGGGTGACCTTGCCGGGCTCGCCGCCGGACTGGTGCCACTCGGTGCCGGCGCGCTTGACGTTGCCCACGGGGGTGATGACCGCGGCGGTGCCGCAGGCGAAGACCTCGGTGAGGGTGCCGTTCTCGGCGTCCGTCTGCCACTGGTCGATGGAGACGCGGCCCTCCTCGGCGGAGTAGCCGAGGTCGCGGGCGACGGTCAGCAGGGAGTCGCGGGTGACGCCCTGCAGGATGGAGCCGGTGAGGGTCGGGGTGACGATCCTGTCGCCGTACACGAAGTACAGGTTCATGCCGCCGAGTTCCTCGATCCACTTGTGCTCGACCGCGTCGAGGTAGCAGACCTGGTCGCAGCCCTTGGCGGCGGCCTCCTTCTGGGCGAGGAGCGAGGCGGCGTAGTTGCCGCCCGTCTTCGCGTCGCCCATGCCACCGGGAACGGCGCGGACGCGGTCCTCGGAGAGCCAGATCGAGACCGGCTTCACGCCGCCCGCGAAGTAGGCGCCGGCGGGCGAGGCGATGACGAGGAAGAGGTACTCGTTGGCGGGCTTCACACCGAGACCGACCTCGGTCGCGATCATGAAGGGGCGCAGGTAGAGGGACTCCTCGCCGCCGTGCGTGGGGACCCAGTCGCGGTCCTGGCGGACCAGCGCGTCACAGGCCTCGACGAAGGTCTCCACCGGCAGCTCCGGCATACCGAGCCGGCGGGCGGAGGCCTGGAAGCGCTTGGCGTTCTTGTCGGGCCGGAAGGTGGCGACGGTGCCGTCGGGCTGCCGGTAGGCCTTGAGTCCCTCGAAGATCTCCTGCGCGTAGTGCAGGGTCATGTTCGCCGGGTCCAGGGAGAGCGGGCCGTAAGGAACGAGCTGGCCGTCGTGCCAGCCGCGGCCCTCCGTCCACTTGATGGTCACCATGTGATCGGTGAAGTGCCGGCCGAACCCGGGGTTGACCAGGATCGCCTCGCGCTCGGCGGCGGAGAGCGGGCTGGCGGACGGCTTGAGCTCGATCGTGGGCTGCGTCATGAGTGGTTTGTCCTTCACCGGTTGGATGTGACGGGCCGCGCTCACGCCCGCACTGCCAGTGGCCAGTGGTAGGACGTCCGAGCATTCCCTCATTCCGCGGCTCCGCGTTCGATTATCGCCCAGCGGAGGACCGCGGGAGAAAACGGCGTGAATGCGGCCCGGGGAGGCCCAGGGATTGATGGTGGCACCCGGCGAGGGCACAACAAAGCCGCCGGGTGCGGATGCGACCCGGCGGCTGCTACGGAACGTAGGCGGAGCGGCGGGTCAGCCGGCTACTCGTACGGCCAGCGCGTCGCCGATTTCCTCGGTGCTGCGGGCCGGCTTGCCGACCCGCTCGGCGAGATCGGCGGACACGGCGTCCTCGATGCGGACGGCCTCGGACTCGTAGCCGAGGTGACGCAGCAGAAGGGCGACGGACAGGACGGTGGCGCTGGGGTCGGCCTTGCCCTGGCCCGCGATGTCGGGCGCCGAGCCGTGCACGGGCTCGAACATCGAGGGGAACTCGCCGCTCGGGTTGATGTTGCCGGAGGCGGCGACGCCGATGCCGCCGGAGACGGCCGCGGCGAGGTCGGTGATGATGTCGCCGAAGAGGTTGTCGGTGACGATCACGTCGAAGCGCTCGGGCTGCGTGACGAGGTAGATCGTCGCCGCGTCCACGTGGACGTAGTCGGTGGTGACCTCGGGGAACTCCTCCGCCACCTTGTTGAAGACGTTCGTCCACAGGTGACCCGCGAAGGTCAGCACGTTGTTCTTGTGGACCAGCGTCAGCTTCTTGCGCGGACGGGCCTGCGCACGGGCGAAGGCGTCACGGACGACACGCTCGACACCGAACGCCGTGTTGACGGAGACCTCGGTGGCGACCTCGTGCGGAGTGCCCTTGCGGATGGTGCCGCCGTTGCCGGTGTACGGACCCTCGGTGCCCTCACGGACCACCACGAAGTCGATCTCGGGCTGACCGGCGAGCGGGGTCTCGACACCCGGGAGGAGCTTCGAGGGACGCAGGTTGACGTGGTGGTCGAAGGCGAAGCGGAGCTTGAGCAGAAAGCCGCGCTCCAGAACGCCCGACGGGACCGAGGGGTCACCGATCGCACCGAGCAGGATGGCGTCGTGCGGCTTCAGGGCGTCGAGGTCGGCGTCGGTGAGGGTCTCACCGGTGGCGTGGTAGCGCCGGGCGCCGAAGTCGAACTCCTTGGTCTCCAGCTTGACGTCCTGTGGAAGGACGGCGGAGAGGACTTTGAGCCCCTGGGCCACGACTTCCTGGCCGATGCCGTCACCGGGGATCACTGCGAGATCGATGCTGCGAGACATGACGGCACCGTACTCCTCGTCCCATGGGATGACACGCTATGTCCGCCATCCGGACAGGTCGGTGCCGGAGAACCCCTACCCTTCGGCCCGTGTTCACTCGTATGTACGACGGCCGTCGGCGCGCGCTGGGAACTTTCCAGACATGACCGCTGCCTCCAGGGGGACTCCCCCCGGACTCCCCGTCCCCGACGTCGGCATTCCGCACGAGCTCGCACGCGACATGAGCATGGCCGAGCAGTACGAGTACCTGCGGACGAAGCTCACACGGCGCCGCGCGCTCGTGGCGGCGAGCGCGTTCGCGGGCGGCGGGCTGCTGACCGGCTGCGCCTCGGGCACCGAGGCCCCCGCGCGGACGGCGGCCGGCTCGTCGCCGCACCCGGCCACCGGCCGGGTGTCCGGCTCCGCCGTCACGCCGTTCGGCCGCCACCTCGCCTTCGGCGCGGATCCGAAGACCCAGATGCGGATCTCCTGGCAGGTGCCGTTCGCCGTCAGGAAGCCGTTCATCCGGGTGGGCCCGACGCCCTGGTCGCTGAGCCGCAGGATCGAGGCCGAGGTCCGCCACCTGCGCACACCGGGAATCGCCGGACAGCGGATGGCGCTGGACCAGTACTACGTGCACGCGGCCCTCGACCGGCTGCGCCCCGGGACGACGTACTACTACGGCGTCGGCCACGAGGGCTTCGACCCGGCGAGCAAGGCGCGGCACTCCACGATCGGCCACTTCCGCACGGCACCCGCGCACCCCGAGAAGTTCGTGTTCACCGCCTTCGGCGACCAGGGCGTCTCGCCCGACGCGCTCGCCAACGACAAGGTGCTCCTCGGCCGCGGCCCGGCCTTCCACCTGCACGCGGGCGACATCTGCTACGCGGACGGGACCGGGCACGGCGAGGACGCGGACATCTACGACCCGGGCGCCTGGGACCTGTTCCTCAAGCAGACCGAGACGGTCGCGAAGTCGGTGCCGTGGATGGTGACGACCGGCAACCACGACATGGAGGCCTGGTACTCGCCGAACGGCTACGGCGGCCAGTCCGCACGCTGGACGCTCCCCGGCAACGGCTTCGACTCCGAGCACGCGCCGGGCGTCTACTCCTTCGTGTACGGCAACGTCGGCGTCGTCGCGCTGGACGCCAACGACGTGTCGTACGAGATCCCCGCCAACAAGGGCTACTCGGGCGGCAGGCAGACGGCCTGGCTCGACAAGCGGCTCGGGGAACTGCGCGGGCAGGTCGACTTCATCGTCGTCTTCTTCCACCACTGCGCCTACTCGACGTCGACGCACGCCTCCGACGGCGGTGTGCGCGACGCCTGGGTGCCACTGTTCGCCAAGCACCAGGTGGACCTGGTGATCAACGGACACAACCATGTGTACGAGCGCACCGACGCCGTCAAGGGCGGCAGGGTGGGCAAGCAGGTGCCGGTGGGCGCCTCGACCGATCCGACCCGGGACGGGATCGTGTACGTCACGGCGGGCGGGGCGGGCAAGAGCCTCTACCGGTTCCCCACCGGGGTCAAGGACAGCTTCGAGGGGAAGGTCACGCGCCGCGAGTCCATCGAGACCTTCCACTGGACGAAGTCGCAGCGGCGGAAGGCGGACAGCGTGGAGTGGTCGCGGGTGCGGTACACCGGCTTCTCCTTCCTCTCGGTGGAGGCGGAGGCCGGCTCCTCACCCCGGCTCAAGGTGTCGGCGCTGGCCCAGAGCGGCGAGCGCATCGACCACTTCGAGGTGCGGCGCGGGAGCTGAGCTCGGCTCGACTCAGCACGTCGAGGTGCGGCGCGGGGCGTGGCCCCGCGCCGCACCCCTGCGGGTGCGGCTCCCGGTCAGAGGGGGCGGCGGGCCTCAGTGGCCCGTCGCGCCGCCGTTGTCCCTGCGGTCGAGGGCACGCTGGAGCGCCGCGGCGGCGTTCTTGCGGTCGGACTCGCTGTTCGTACGGGAGAGGTGACGGACTCGGCGGACGGTCGTCTCGGCCATGATGAATCGACTCCTTGCCTCCGGCGGAGCCCACGCGGGCGGCCGGAAGTGCGGTGAGGGATTTACGAGACGCCGGAAGGGGCGGGGAGCGGTGCCGCAGGGGTTGCCTGCCAGGGGCTCCGGCTCACGACCGCCATTCGCTTGGTCGAGCGAAAACGTTCGGCTCCTACAAAGCTAGGCGAGGACCGGGCATCTGTCTCCATGATTACTCGGACTTCCTACTATCTGAGACGGCGGATTGCGTCACACCGCTCCGACCTGGGACGACGGTCCGGACGGCGTCACCCGCCGCGGGGTGCAGCCGGAGGGCTCCCATCGTCGGCAGCAGGCACAGCGCGCCCAGCACCACGAACGCGACGGCGTACGCCGACCGCGCTCCACCCGTCAGTGCCTCGCCCCCGCGCAGCGCGACCGTGGCGATCGCGATCCCGAGCCCCGCGGCCAGTTGGTGCGAGGTCGCGAAGAGGGCGTTCGCGTCGCGCAGCCGCTCCTCCCCCGTCTCGCTGAACGCGATCGTCGCGTAGCCGCTGAGTCCGACCGAACGGGCGACGCCGCCGGCGGCCACGACGATCGCGATCACCGCGACCGGCGTCGCCGCCGTGAACAGCGCGCAGCCCGCGGTGGTGACCGCGAGCCCCAGGGTCGAGACGACCAGCAGCGGCCGGAATCCGAACCGGTTGATCAGATACGTCGTCGCCGGCTTGATACCGATGTTGCCCACGAAGACGAACAGGACCACGGCGCCCGACTTCACCGCACTCCACCCGAAGACCTCCTGGAAGAGCAGGGGCAGCAGGAAGGGGAGGGCGGAGACGACCGCCATGTAGAGGGAGCCGTCGAGCGCCGCGGCCCGGAAGGACGGCACGTCCAGGGTGCGCAGGTTGACCAGCGGATGCGCGGCGCGCAGCAGATGGCGCACGGCGGCCGCCAGGGCCACGACCGCGACGGCACCGGTGACGGCCGTCTCCGCCGGGCCGCTCCGGTCTCCGGACACCAGATGCGCGGTCCAGGTCAGGGCGGCCAGGCCGACGCAGGTGAGCAGCATGCCGGGCAGGTCGAGCGGCGGCGCCCCGCCCGGCGTGCCCGGCGCGATGAGCCGGCGGGCGACGAGCAGGGCGAGCACCCCGAGGGGCACGTTCAGGAGGAAGATCCAGTGCCAGGAGGCGTACGTGGTGATCACGCCGCCGAGCAGTGGCGCGACGACCGGGGCGGCGAGGCCCGGCCACACGATGTAGGCGACCGCGCGCGGGAGGTCCCGCTTGGCGATCCCGGCGACCACGACGAGCCGACCGACCGGCACCATCATCGCGCCGCCCGCGCCCTGGAGGACCCGGGTCACGACGAGGACGCCGAGGCCGGGCGCGAGGGCGCAGGCCAGCGAGGCGAGGGTGAAGACCGTGATCGCGGCGAGGAGGACGCGGCGTGGGCCGAAGCGGGCGGTGAGCCAGCCGGAGAGAGGGACGAGGACGGCGAGGGTGACGAGGTAGGCCGTCACGACCAGGCCGACCGAGGCGGGTGTGGTGTGCAGGTCGGCGGCTATCTGCGGGGCGGCCGTCGACACGATCGTGCCGTCCAGCATCTCCATGAAGAAGCAGCCCGCGACCAGGAGCGCGGTGCCGCGCTGACGCGAATCCATCATGGGTCCAGGTTCGGGGCGGACCATTACTGCACACAAGGTCCGATTGCTTCACGTAGCATTGCGTCTCATGCAGCATTCGCGGTCCGTCTCCCCCGGGCGGGACGGGATGTCCCCCCTCCCGGACATGAACCTGCTCCCCGCTCTCGACGCCCTGCTGCGCGCGGGCGGCGTCGCGGGCGCGGCAGCCGAACTGAGCGTGTCCCCCTCGGCGATGAGCCGCACCCTGGGCCGGCTGCGCCGGGTCGTCGGCGATCCGCTCCTCGTCCCGTCGGGCCGGGGCCTGACCCTCACGCCCCGCGCGCGGGAGATGCAGCCCGGGGCGCAGGCGGCGCTCGCGGCCGCGGTGGCCGCCCTCCATCCGCCCCGCGACCTCGAACTCGCGACCCTGCGGAGGGAGTTCAGGATCCGCACGAACGACGGGGTCGCGATGTCCCTGGGCGCCCCGCTGTTGGAGCTGGCGGCGCGGGAGGCACCCGGCGTGCGACTGCGGCTGTTGCCGGAGGGCGACGAGGACCCGGCGGACCTGCGCACCCATGTCGATCTGGACGTGGGCGAGTTGCCGGAGGAACTGCCGCACGACGTGCGCAGCTCCGCCCTCCGGGTGCACCGGTACCTGGCCGTCGCGCGCGCCGACGCCCCCTTCGCGCACGGCCCGTTGACCGCCGCCCGCTTCGCCGCGCTGCCCCACATCACGGTCACCCGGCGCGGCCGCACGCACAGCGTGGTGGACGAACGTCTCGCCGAACTCGGCCTGAGCCGCGACGTCCTGGCCACCGCCCCCACCTACGGCGCGGCCTGCTTCTTCGCCCTGCGCACCGACGCACTGGTCCTGGTCCCCTCGGAGGTCGCGACCGAGGCGTGCCGGGCGATGCCGCTCGTGACCCTGGAGATTCCGCTGGACCTGCCGGAGGTGGTGTCGGCGCAGGCGTGGCACGTACGGCTGGACACCGATCCGGCGCACCGGTGGCTCCGTGGGGCACTCAGCCGCGTGGCCGGGGAGTTCGGCCCCGCCGTGGACGCGGCCCCCGCGACCGGCTGACCGGCGCGCGGCCGGCCTACCGCGGTCGGCTCAGCGCGGTCGGCTCAGCGCGGTCGCCGTACCGCGGCCGGCTCAGCGCGGCACCGCGGCCGGCTCAGCGCGGCGGCGACCGACCGCGG
Organism: Streptomyces sp. NPDC060027; assembly: GCF_042737005.1. NCBI lineage: Bacteria > Bacillati > Actinomycetota > Actinomycetes > Kitasatosporales > Streptomycetaceae > Streptomyces > Streptomyces sp. NPDC060027. Next base: position 14,920 of record NZ_JBHWVI010000075.1, on the reverse strand, counting down.
TCGACCGACCGGTACGGCGGGCGTTCCGCCGGTACCCGCTCCGGTCAGAGCACGTCGCCGTCCCGCCAGTCGAAGACCAGCCCGTACGCCGGGTCGAGGGGACCCACGGCCGCGCCGGGACGGACGAAGGTGGTTCCCTCCTCGTCGGGCAGGCGCCGGACGGCACCGTCCGGCGCCAGGACACAGACATGGCCGGGCCAGAGCTGCCAGCCCCGCGCCGCGTACAGGGCGGCCCCGTCCTCGCTCGCGGAGAGCGCGCCGAGCCCGTAGGCGCTCTCGATGATCCGTTCCAGTTCCGCCATCACGCGCCCGCCGAGCCCCGTGCGCCGCACGTCCGCGCGGACGCCGACCGCCTCCACGTATCCGACGCGCAGCGAGCGGCCGCGATGCAGGACGCGCCGCTGGATCACCGAGCCGTGCGCAGCGAGGCCCCGGCCGTCATGGACCAGGACGTGCATCCCGCCGAGTCCGTGGTCCCAGTCCTCGTCCCTGAAGTCCCCGTCGAAGGCGTCCTCCAACAGGGCACGGGCGGCGCGGAGTTCGGCGGGGGTGAGGTCCGCGGTGTGGGCGGTCCGCAGTCGGGTGGCCATCCGGCCAGTATTCACACGGGAGACAGGAATCCCAGCCCTCTCACCGCGCCGCCCCGGGGCGACGACAACCGCCCACGAACAACATCTAACCTTTAAAAATCGCTTGACCAGTTAGATGCACACATGGTGAACTGCTCTCACCATCAAAAACGCCATCAGGGGTTAGGGGATCCGCTCGTGAGCAGCCACCCGGTCCACCACCGCACCACCACCGTCCGCGGCCACCGGATCGCCTATCGCGAGGCCGGCCCCGCGGAGGCGCCCGTCCTGCTCCTCCTGCACGGCTTCCCGAGCAGCTCGCACATGTTCAGGGACCTGCTGCCGCTGCTCGCCGACCGCTACCACCTGGTCGCCCCCGACCACCTCGGCTTCGGCCGCTCCGCCGCCCCCGCGGCCGCCGACTTCCCGTACTCCTTCGACCGGCTGGCCGAGATCACCGAAGAGTTCACCGAGCAGCTCGGCCTCAAGGAGTACGCGCTCTACATCCAGGACTACGGCGCCCCGATCGGCCTGCGCCTCGCGCTCGCGCACCCCGAGCGGGTGACCGCGATCATCACGCAGAACGGCAACGCGTACGAGGAGGGGCTGGGCGCGGGGGCCTGGGCTCCGGTGCTGGCGCTGATCGCGGAGCGCACACCCGAGACGGAGGCGCCGGTCCGCGCCATCAGCGGCCCGGACGGCATCCGGTGGCAGTACCTGACCGGCGTGCCGGACCCGACGCTGGTCAGCCCCGACGCCTACGAGCACGACGCGGCCCTGATGGCCCGCCCCGGCCAGCCGGAGATCCAGCTCGACCTGATCGCGGACTACGACTCCAACTTCGCGCTCTACCCGGCCTTCCAGGAGTACTTCCGCACCAGCCAGGTCCCGCTCCTGGCCGTCTGGGGCGGTCACGACGAGATCTTCGTCCCGGAGGGCGCCCTCGCCTTCCGCCGTGACCTCCCCGACGCGGAGATCCACCTTCTCCCCACGGGCCACTTCGCCCTGGAGACGCACGCGGGCCAGGCGGCCGCGCTCATCGGGGACTTCCTCGGCCGGCACGTGTGAAGCGACGGCGCGCCGTACGGCCGCGGCCCACCGCGGAACTGGAACCGCCCCCGCTCCACGGACGGGGGAGACCGTGGGGCGGGGGCGGAGTGGGTGACGGGCGGCCGGCCCGGGGGCCGGCTGCCGCGTTCGGCTGTCAGCCCATGTGCGGGTAGCCGTAGTCGGTCGGCGGAACCAGCGTCTCCTTGATGGCGCGGGTCAGCGTCCAGCGCATCAGGTTCTGCGGGGCGCCCGCCTTGTCGTTGGTGCCGGAGGCACGGCCGCCGCCGAAGGGCTGCTGGCCGACGACGGCGCCGGTCGACTTGTCGTTGATGTAGAAGTTGCCCGCCGCGTAGCGGAGCTTCTCCATCGTGTACGCGGCCGCCGCGCGGTCGCCGGAGATGACCGCGCCGGTGAGCGCGTAGTCGGACGCCGACTCCATCTGGGTCAGCATCTCGTCGTACTTCTCGTCCTCGTAGACGTGCACGGCGAGGAAGGGACCGAAGTACTCGGTCGTGAAGACCTCGTTCTCCGGGTCCGAGCACTCGACGACGGTCGGGCGCACGAAGTAGCCGACGGAGTCGTCGTACGAGCCGCCCGCGACGATCGTGCAGGTCGGGTCGGCCTTCGCGCGGTCGATGGCCGCCTTGTTCTTGGCGAAGGACCGCTCGTCGATGACCGCGCCGATGAAGTTCGACAGGTCGGTGACGTCACCCATGGTCAGGTAGTCGACCTCGGCCGCGAACTCCTCCTTGAAACCGGAGTTCCAGATGGAGGCCGGGATGTAGGCGCGGGAGCTCGCCGAGCACTTCTGGCCCTGGTACTCGAAGGAACCGCGGGTCAGGGCGGTCTTGAGGATCGCGCGGTCCGCCGACGGGTGGGCGACCACGAAGTCCTTGCCGCCGGTCTCGCCGACCAGACGCGGGTAGGAGCGGTACTTCTCGATGTTGTTGCCGACCGTCTTCCACAGGTACTGGAAGGTCTTGGTCGAACCGGTGAAGTGGATGCCCGCGAGGTCGCGGTGCTCCAGAGCGACCTTGGAGACCTCGATGCCGTCACCGGTGACGAGGTTGATGACGCCCTTGGGCAGGCCCGCCTCCTCCAGGAGCTGCATCAGCAGCACGGCGGCGTGGGTCTGCGTCGGGGACGGCTTCCAGACGACGACGTTGCCCATGAGCGCCGGGGCGGTGGGGAGGTTGCCCGCGATCGCCGTGAAGTTGAAGGGCGTGATCGCGTAGACGAAGCCCTCCAGCGGACGGTGGTCCATGCGGTTCCACACGCCCGGGGAGTTCGCCGGGGGCTGCTCGGCGAGGATCTGGCGGGCGTAGTGGACGTTGAAGCGCCAGAAGTCGACGAGCTCGCAGGGGGTGTCGATCTCGGCCTGCTGGGCGGTCTTCGACTGGCCGAGCATGGTGGAGGCGGCCAGCGTCTCGCGCCAGGGACCGGCCAGCAGCTCGGCGGCGCGCAGGATGATCGCGGCGCGGTCGTCGAAGGCCATCGCGCGCCAGGCGGGAGCGGCGGCGAGGGCCGCGTCGACGGCGTCCTGGGCGTCCTGCTGCGTGGCGTTGGCGTAGGTGCCGATGCGCGCCTTGTGGTTGTGCGGCTGCACGACGTCGAAACGGTCACCGCCGCCCATGCGCCGCTCGCCGCCGATGGTCATCGGCAGGTCGATCGGGTTCTCGGCCAGCTCCTTGAGCTTGGCCTCCAGGCGGGCGCGCTCGGGCGAGCCGGGGGCGTAGCCGTGCACCGGCTCGTTGACGGGGGTGGGGACCTGGGTCACAGCGTCCATTTTTTCCGTAACTCCTTGAGTCGAGCGGGTGGTTCGGTCTCAGCCTTTGGTGAGGATCGAGCGGGCGCTGTGCCTGCCCGGGGGACAACCCCCGGACCCCCGGCCGAAGCCGCGGCACAGCCAAGTGGAATCAGCCACGTGTGATCATGCTTCGCAGGAAGAACACGAGGTTGGCCGGCTTCTCCGCCAGGCGCCGCATGAAGTAGCCGTACCAGTCGGTGCCGTACGCGGTGTAGACGCGCATGCGGTGACCCTCGGCGGCGAGCCGCAGGTGCTCGTCGCTGCGGATGCCGTAGAGCATCTGGAACTCGTACTCGTCCAGTTTGCGCCCGGCGGTCCGCGCCAGCTCCTGCGCGATGGAGATGAGGCGCGGGTCGTGGGACCCGATCATCGGGTACCCCTCGCCCTCCATCAGGATCTTCAGGATGCGGACGTACGCCTTGTCGGTCTCGGCCTTCTGCTGGTACGCGACCTCGGCGGGCTCCTTGTAGGCGCCCTTCACCAGACGGACGCGGCTGCCGCTCTCGGCGAGGCGGCGGGCGTCGGCCTCGGTGCGGAACAGGTAGGCCTGGATCACACAGCCGGTCCCCGGGAAGTCCTTCCGCAGCTCCTCGTGGATGGCGAACATCGAGTCGAGGGTGGTGTGGTCCTCGGCGTCCAGCGTGACGGTGGTGCCGATGGCGGCGGCGGCCTCGACGACCGGGCGGACGTTGGCGAGGGCCAGCTCGTGGCCGCCCTCCAGCGCCTGTCCGAACATGGAGAGCTTGATCGACATCTCGGCCTTGGTGCCGAGGCCGAGCTCCTTGAGGCGGCCGATCAGCTCCAGGTACGCGTCACGGGCGGCGTACGACTGCTCGGGGGTCGTGATGTCCTCGCCGACGACGTCCATCGTGACTTCCAGGCCCTTGCCCGTGAGGTCCTTGATGATCGGGACGACCTGGTCGACGGTCTCCCCGGGGATGAACCGGTCGACGACCGGCTTGGTCACCGGGGCCGCCGAGATCAGACGGCGCATCTTGTCGCTGCGCGAGGCGGCGAGAATCACGGGACCCAGCACGGGGCACCTCCACAACGAAGCCAGTAGGAGGCCGAATCCCGACGATTCGGGTACGGCACGGAGAACCACCGTGAAACCTAGGGATCTCTCCGATCCTCGGCCATCGACAGCTGTCACGCATCCGTGCCCCGGATCTCAGACATATGTATGAAGAGCTCGCGGAAATGCGCGAGAATGCCCGGGTGAGCGGTGAATACAGAGGCGACTACCAAGAGCTGGTCGACGAGATCTCGGCGCTCCTCGGCGTCCCCGCGACGCTGGAGAGCCGTGATTTCGAGCTGATCGCCTTCGGCGCGTACGACAGCGAGGGCGACCTCGATCCCTCCGCCCTCGACCCCGTGCGCACCCGCTCGATCCTCACCCGCCGCTCCACCACGGCGGTCCGCACCTGGTTCGAGGGCTTCGGCATCACCCGCGCCACCGGGCCCGTCCGTATCCCGCCGACCCCGGAGGCCGGCGTCTACCGGGGCCGGATCTGTCTCCCGGTGCGCCATCGGGGCATCGTCCTCGGCTATGTCTGGCTGCTGGACGACGACCCGGGTCCCACGGACGCCCAGCTCACCGCCGCCATGCAGGTGGCCTCCCGCATCGGCGCCCTGCTCGCGGACGAGGCGCAGGCCGGCGCGGATCTCACCCGCGAGCTGCGCGCCGTCCTGACCGCCGAGCGCGGCTGGCAGCGCGACATGGCGGTGGCCGAGCTGCGCACGGCGCTCGGCCCGCGCGGCGACGGCCTGCACACGGTGGTGTGCGTGGCGCCGTGGCCCTCGGCCGACCCGGACGACGCCCCTTCCGCCCGTACGGTGCCGGGGGCGACGGCGCTGTGCACCATCCCGTGGGGCGCCACCGGCCAGAGCCTGGCCCTGCTGGTCCGGCTGCGTTCGCCGGACGTACTGACGCCCGCGCTCACGGCGGCCACCCGGTTCGTACGGGAGGCTGCGGGCGGCCGCGGCGAGGCCGGGGCCACCGGGTCCGGTCGTCCGGGCGGGGCCGCGGGACCGGCCCGGAGGGGCAGCGCTTCGGCGTCCGCGCCTTCCGGCGGTGCCGGTGCCTCGGGCGTGTCCGGAGCAGCTGGCGGGACGGTGGCGGCCGCTTCCTCCCACGGCGCCTCGGGAGCCGCATCCCCCGGCGCCGCCCCGGGAGCCGCTTCCCTCGGCGGGACGGCGGCTGCCGGGATCGCCGCGGCCCGGGTGGGGCTCGGGGAACTGGGGACCGCCTGGCACGAGGCGGCCGCCGCCGCGCGTGCGGTGCTGGCCGAACCCCGGCTCGGCCCGGTCGCCGAGTGGGGGGCCATCGGCCCCTTCCGGCTGCTCACGGCGCTCCCCCGGGAGGTCGCCCACGACCCCGTCGTACGCGACCTGTTGGCCCCGGCGCACCGCGAACTCGCGCGCACCGCCGAGGTGTTCCTCGACCGAGCGGGCCAGGCCGGTCGCACGGCGGCCGAGTTGGGCATCCACCGCCAGACGCTCTATTACCGCCTGTCCCGCGTGGAACACCTCACCGGCCTCGACCTGGACGACGGAGAGGACCGGCTCCTGCTGCACATGGCGCTGAAGGGGGCGCGGCTCTAGCTGTCGGCCCCTCGATCTCCGGACCGGCTCGGGCTCGTCCCCGGCGTCGGCCTCAGGACCGGCCGGGCAGGCACACGTCCGGCGTCGGTCTCACGGCCGGCTCGACGGCCTCGCGTCCGGTGTGAGCAGATCACCGACCGCCGCCACCCCCTCGGCGATCGCCCGCTCCCCCACGTCGCCGAAGCCGAGTACCAGTTGGGCAGGCGTCGACGCGTGGCCGGAGCGGCAGGGGCTCATGCCGTACAGGCCGACGGAGCGTTCCCGGGCCGCGGCGACGACGAACCGCTCGTCGGCCGTCGCCGCCAGGTGCAGGACCGCGTGGAACCCGGCGGCCAGTCCGGTGAGCCGGACCTCCGGAGCGTGCGTGGCGAGCACGGTGACCAGGGCCGTGCGCCGGGCCGCGTAGACGGCGCGCATCCGGCGCAGGTGGCGGTCGTAGCGGCCGGACTCGATCAGCTTCGCGAGGGCGAGCTGGTCCAGGGTCGGGGAGCCGCGGTCGGTGAGCCGCTTGGCCTCCCTGACCGGGGCGGCGAGCGCGGGCGGGCAGAGCAGCCAGCCGATGCGCAGCGCCGGGGCGAGCGACTTGCTGACGGTGCCGATCGAGACCACCCGGTCCGCGGCCAGCCCCTGGAGCGCACCCACCGGCTCCCGGTCGTAGCGGAACTCGGCGTCGTAGTCGTCCTCGATGACGTAGGCGTCCCGCCGCATCGCCCACTCGATGAGGGCGAGCCGGCGCGCGGGGGCGAGGACGACCCCGGTGGGCCACTGGTGCGCCGGGGTGACGATGACGGCGCGGGCTCCGGTCGCGTCGAGGGCCCGTACGTCGACGCCGTCCTCGTCGACGGGAACGGGCACGGCCGTCAGTCCCGCCGCCCCGGCGGCGGCCGACGCGGTGGCGGGGCCGCCCGGATCCTCGTACGCCACCACCCGCACACCGGCGAGCGCCAGGCTGCGCAGCGTCAGCCCGAGCCCCTGCGCGTAGCCGGAGCAGACGACGATGCGCTCGGGGTCGGCCGCGGCCGCCCGCACCCGGCGCAGATATCCGGCCACCACCTCGCGCAGCACCGAACTCCCGCGCGGGTCCCCGTAGTCCAGATCCGCCGTCGGCATGGTACGGCCGGCCTCGCGCGTCGCCCAGAGCCAGTCGGCGAGCGGGAAGCTTCCCAAGTCCGGTACCCCGTGCCGGAAATCCGCGATCAGGCGCGGGGCGGCCTGGTCCGGGGAGACCGGCGCGGCCGGCACATGGGCTCCCGCCGCGACCCGCGTGGCGGAACCGACGCGGGTCACCAGGTAGCCCTCCGCCTGGAGTTGGGCGTAGCAGTCCTGGACGAGGCCGCGCGACAGAGCGAGCTCGCGGGCGAGTTCACGGGAGGACGGAAGACGTTCACCGGCGCCGAGGCGGCCGGTGCGGATCGCGTCGCGTACCTGCCGCTCCAGCTGGGCGCGCAGCTGCTCGCCGCTGTCCCGGTCGACGGACAGCAGCAGCTCGGGCGACAGACCGGCCCACTGCGGAGGCATGAAATTGGAGCTTACCGACGGTCCGGTCAAAATCTAACGTCGTTCCCATGACGACTCCCTCGATGCCGCAGACGCCCCGGACGACTCCGACGACTCCGAGTCCGACTGCGGGTCCGACTCTGAGTTCGGCTGTGGATGGGGCTTCGGGTCCGGCTCCGAGTCCGACTGCGGGTGGGACTGCGGGTCCGGCTCCGAGTCCGGCTGCGGGTGGGGAGGCGGGTCCGACTGAGAGTGGGAGTGCGGGTGGAACCGCGGGTCCGACTCGGAGTCCGGCTACGGATGGGACTGCGAGTGGGGCTGCTGGTCCGGCTGCGGGTGGGGCTGAGACACCCTTACCGGCACCGGCGCCCTCGCCCGTGCCGACCACGTCCGTCGCGCCTGTCCTGCCCGCCACGCCCGCTCCGCCGGATCAGGCTCCGGTTCCGACGGCTCCGACGAGCGCGACGGCTCCGGCCCACGGGTCCGGGTCCGCCGCCCGGCCGCCGCTGCTGGCCCGGCCCCTGATGCTCCGCTTCGTGAGCATGATCGGCGCCTCGGTGAGCTTCTTCCTGCTGCTCTCGGTCGTCCCCGCCTACGCCACGGCGTCGGGCGCGGGCCCGGCGACCGGCGCCCTGATGCTGTCCACGGTCCTCGGCGAACTCGCCGCTCCCCGCTTCGTGGCGCGCTACGGATACCGCGTGGCGCTGATCGCGGGCCTCTCCCTGCTCGGCGCGCCCGCCCTCGTCCTCACTGTCTCGCACTCGCTGGCGTGGATCGTGCTGGTCTGCCTGGTCCGCGGCCTCGGTTTCGCGCTCACCCTTGTGGCGGGCGGAGCGCTCACCGCCTCGCTGATCCCGGCCGAACGGCGGGGTGAGGGTCTGGCACTGGTGGGCGTGGTCTCCGGCGTACCGTCGCTGATCGCCCTGCCGCTGGGCGTGTGGCTGGCCGCGCACGTGGGCTGCACCCCGGTCGCCGTCGCCGCGGGCGTGGCCGCGCTGGCCGCCGTCGCGTCGGTGCCGGGTCTGCCCGACCGGGAGGCGACGTCGGAGAAGCCGGTGGGGATGGTGGCCGCCCTGCGGACCGGTGCCCTGGCCCGGCCCGCGATCGTGTTCGCGACCACCGCCCTGGCGACCGGGATCATCGTCACCTTCCTGCCGCTGGCGGTCCCCGCCGCCGCGTCCGGGGTCGTCGCGGTGGCCCTCTTCACACAGCCCGCCGCGTCGACCGCGGCCCGTTGGGCGGCGGGCCGGTACGGCGACCGGCACGGACCGGCGCGGCTCGTGCTGCCGAGCCTGCTCCTGTCGGCCGGCGGCATGCTGATCACCGCGTTCACCGGGAGCCCGGTCGCCGTCGTGGCCGGGGTGGCCGTCTTCGGCGTCGGCTTCGGCATCGCCCAGAACGCGACCCTGACCTTGATGTACGCACGGGTCCCGGCCTCCGGCTACGGCACGGTCAGCGCGCTGTGGAATCTGGCGTACGACGGTGGCATGGGCGTCGGCGCGGTCGGTTTCGGCACCCTGGCCGGACCGGTGGGCTACGCGGCCGCCTTCGCCATCACGGGCGCGTTGATGCTGGTGGCACTGGTCCCGGCCGTCCGCGACCTGCACACCCCCGCCCCCAAGGCGTGACCGGCCGGCCCGGCGGGCACACCAGCATCGGACGCACGCTCACCGGGCGAGCGGCGGACGGACGGCGGCCGGGCGGGAGGCCATCGAGCGGGGGCTCGCCGCGCGGCCCGGCCGGGGTCACTTCGCCTCGCGCGCCCCGTCGATCACGCGGCGCAGCCCGTCGGTGAGTTCGTCCGCCGTGGACGCGCTCGCCGGGTCGAAGAGCCACTGCACCATCAGGCCGTTGAGCAGCGCCTGATAGAAGCCGCCGAGCGACTTCACCGTCGCCTCGTCGAGCGCCTCCTCGTCCCGCCCGGTGAACATCGCGACCAGCCCGGACCGTCCCTCGATCTGGGCCTTCGCCATCAGATCCCGCAGCTCCGGCACCCGGTCCCCCTGCGTCGCGATCTCCATGCTGGCCGCCCACAGGGGCCGGAAGTCCTCGAAGGACTCCAGCATCCGCGCCCACACGCTGTGGAAGCGCTCCACGGAGCCCCCGGGCTCGACCTCGCGCGCCGACGCCGGGGCGAACTTCTCGCCCCACTCCTGGATCAGCTCCACGAAGGCCTGCGTGAGGAGTGCGTCCTTCGACCCGTAGTGGTAGCCGATGGACGCGAGATTCGTCCCCGATTCCTTGACGATGTCGCGCGCCGTGGTGCGCACGAAGCCCTTCTCCAGCAGGCAGCGCTTGGCGCCTTCGAGCAGATCCTCACGGTGTCCCATGCCGGCCAGCGTACCCGGAATTCAGACAACCGTCCCATACGAACGTCAAGGACAGATGTATTAAACGCTCGTACTAGACAAGCGTTTAAGACGTGCGTACAGTCCCTGCCATGACGAACCCGACGAGCACGACACCCTCCTCCGGCGCCCTGGCCGGACGCCGTGAATGGACCGCCCTCGGCGTGCTGATGCTTCCGCTGCTCCTGGTCTCGATGGATGTCTCGGTCCTCTACTTCGCGATCCCCTCGATCAGCGCGGACCTGGAGCCGAGCGGGACCCAGCAGCTGTGGATCTTCGACATCTACGCGTTCGTGCTCGCCGGTCTGCTGATGACGATGGGCTCGCTCGGTGACCGCATCGGGCGCCGCAAGCTGCTCCTGTTCGGCGCCGCCGCCTTCGGCACCGCCTCGGTGCTGGCGGCCTACGCGAACAGCGCCGAGATGCTGATCGCGGCCCGTGCGATCCTCGGCATCGGCGGCGCGACCCTGATGCCGTCGACGATGGCGATCATCCGCACGATGTTCACGGACCCCGGCCAGCGCGCGAAGGCCATCGGCATGTGGTCCGGCGTCATGACCGGTGGTATCGCGCTCGGTTCGGTGATGAGCGGTGTCCTCGTCCAGTACTTCTGGTGGGGCTCGGTCTTCCTCGTCAACCTGCCCGCGATGGTGCTGCTGCTGGTCCTCGGCCCGATCCTGCTCCCCGAGTCCAGGAACCCGGAGCCCGGCCGCTTCGACCTGCTCAGCGTGCCGCTGTCGATGGCCGCCGTGCTGCCCGTGATCTACGGCATCAAGGAGATCCCGTCCGAGGGCTGGAAGACCGAGTACGTCGTCTCGGTCCTCGTCGGACTGGTCTTCGCCGCCCTGTTCGTCCACCGTCAGCGCACCGCGAAGTCCCCGCTGATCTCCCCGGCCCTGTTCCGCGGCCGCGGCTTCGCGCCCGCCGTCGTGCTCAACCTGATCGCCTCGTTCGGCATGCTGGGCTCGGCGTACTTCACCACCCAGTACCTCCAGTCGGTGCTCGGCAAGAGCTCCATGGAGGCGGCCCTGTGGGCCCTGCTCCCCACCGTCCTGGTCGGAGTGGCCGCGCCGGTCTCCGCGCAGCTCGTGCAGAAGGGCGTGGACCGCGCCCATGTCGTCTCCGGCGGCTTCGTGACCGCCGCCTGCGGTTACGGCCTGCTGACCCTCGCCGGCACCGACTCCCTGTGGCTCGTGCTGGCCGGCGCGGGTGTCCTCGCCGCCGGAATCGTCACCGTGATGTCGCAGATGATGGACCTGGCCCTCGGCACCGTCCCCGTCGGCAACGCGGGCTCGGCCTCCTCCCTGCTGGAGACCGGGGCCGAGTTCGGCGGCGCCCTCGGCATGGCCGTCCTGGGCTCCATCGGTACGGCGGTCTACCGCCAGGACGTCCCGGCCGGCGTCCCCACCGCGGCCCACGAGACGCTGGGCGGCGCGCTCGCCGTGGCCGGACAGCTGCCGGGCGACGCGGGCCAGGCCCTGGCGCGGGCCGCACGGGAGGCGTTCACCGACGGCATGCAGGCGGCGGCGGTCGCGGGCGTGATCCTCCTGCTGGGCGCCGCGGCGCTCGCCACCGCGACCCTGCGCAAGGTGTCGGTGCGCGGGACCGAGGGCGCACCGGAAGCGGTGGCCCCCGAGCAGGCGACGGCCTGACACCACCCGCCGGGCGGCCGACGCCCGAGCCCCCACCCGCCGGGCGGCCCGGACGACTCCGGCCCGCCCGGCATCGGCACGCGTCGGAACTCCGACTCCCCGCATCGGCACGCGCGGGGAGTCGCGTCTCCGTTCCGGCCCGCCGAGCCTGGGCACGCGCGGGAGCGGGAGCGTTCCGGCCCGCCCGGCATCGGCGTGTGTGCGGCGTGCGGCATCGCTCGGTGTCCGCGCGTGCGTCAGGGTGCGTCGGGGTGTCGCGGGGGCGGACTTGGCCGAGGGGCGAGTACGGGGCGGGTCCCCGGGAGGCCGGCGCCGGGGAGTTGTCGGTGGGGCGTGCCAGGATGGGTGTCGTGGCACAGACATTCGGTACGCCGTTCATCGGCCGGGGGGACGAACTCGCCCGGCTCACCGGCGTGCTGGAGCGGGCCAGGGACGGCGACCCCCGTGCCGTCCTGGTGGCCGGAGACGCCGGCGTCGGCAAGACCCGCACGCTCACGGAGGCCGCGGCGCACGCCGCCGCCGCCGGTATGACGGTCCTGACCGGCCACTGCGTCGACCTCGGGGACGTGGGCCTGCCGTACCTCCCGTTCACGGAGATCCTCGGCGCCCTGGCCGCCGACGACCGCTTCGCCCCGGCCCTCGCGGCCCACCCGGCGGTGCACCGGCTGACCGGCGGCGGGCCGGGCACCGGCACCGCACCGGACCCCGGCAGCCGCCTCCAGCTCTTCGAGGGCATCGCGGGGCTCCTCGCCGACCTGTCCGATGTCTCCCCGCTCCTGCTGATCCTCGAAGACCTCCACTGGGCGGACCAGTCCTCCCGCGACCTGCTCCGCTTCCTGCTCAGCCGGGGTGTCCTGCAGCGGCCCGCGCCCGGCGGCCCGGCCCGCCGCCTGGCGGTCTTCGCCTCGTACCGCGCGGACGACCTGCACCGCCGCCACCCCCTGCGCCCCCTGCTCGCCGAGCTGATCCGGCTGCCCGCCGTCGACCGGCTGGAACTGCGGCCGATGGCCGACGCCGACGTGGCCCGGCTCGTGCGCGCGCTGCGCACCGGCCCCGTCTCCGACGCCACGGTCCGCCGCATCGTCGACCGCGCCGAGGGCAACGCCTTCTACGCCGAGGAGTTGCTCGCCGCGCTGCCCGGTGACGACGGCTCCGTCTCCCCCGCCATGCCCAGCGGACTGGCCGACGTCCTCCTCATCCGCATCGAGCAACTCTCCGAGACCGCCCAGCAGGTGCTGCGCACGGCGGCCGTCGCGGGGCGCCGCGTCGAGCACGACCTGCTGCGTGACGCCGTACAACTGCCGCAGGACGAGCTGGAGTCGGCGCTGCGCGAGGCCGTCGGCCACCAACTGCTGCTGCCCGGTGGCGACGCGACGTACTCGTTCCGGCACGCGCTCACCCGGGAGGCCGTGTACGCGGACCTGCTGCCCGGCGAGCGGGTCCGGCTGCATGGACTGTTCGCCAAACTCCTGGCCGGGCAAGCCCGTTCGGCGAAGAACGCGGCGGAGCGCGCCCATCACTCACGCGAGAGCCACGACCTGGCCGACGCGCTCACCGCCTCCCTCGAAGCCGCCGACCACGCCCAGGGCGTCGGCGCGCCCGCCGAGGAGCTGCGCCATCTGGAGACCGCACTCGAACTGTGGCCCGCGGTGGACACCGCCGCCCGCCCCGAGGGCGGCGGCACGGTCGCCCTCACCCTGCGCGCCTCGGCGGCCGCCGCCCGAGCCGGTGAGTCCCATCGCGCGGTCCACCTCACCCGCGACGCGCTCGCCCGGGCCGGCTCGGACGTCGACTCCGAGCTCGCCGCCCGGGTGCGGTACACCCTCGCGGGCCATCTGATGCGGATCGACAGCCTGAAGGCCGCGTTCACGTACAGCAGTGAGGCGCTCGCGATGATCCCCGCCGAGCCGCCCTCGTACACCTGGGTGTGGGCGGCCGCGACCCATGTCATGGCCGCCCGCTATGTGGGACGGGACGAGGACGCCGAGCGGGTCGCCCGGCAGGCGCTGGCGACGGCCGAGGGGCTCGGGCTGGCCGACGCCCAGGCCGACCTGACGATCTCCCTGGTCGGCATGGAAGCGCACAACCGGCGCACCCCGGAGGGCCGCGACCGGCTGCGCCGGGCCCGCGAACTGGCCCGCGGCGCGGGGAACTTCCCGGTGGAGATGCGGGCACTGTTCAACCTGGCCATCGGGTGCTACGAGTCCGGCGACCTGGACGAGTGCCTGACCTGGCTCGGCGACGGCCTCGACCGCGCCCGCCGCGCCGGTCTCGTCTCATCGCCGTACGCCCTGGAACTCCGCTTCCTCCAGTCCCTGGTGCTCTACACCCTGGGCCGCTGGGACGAGTGCGCGCGAGCGGCCGCCGACGACGCCGAACTGCTGCCGACGGCGGGTGGGTTCGCGGCCGGTCCCGCGCTGTACGTCGCCCTGGCCCGCGGCGAGCACGACGCGGCGGTCACGGGGGCCCGCGCACTGCTCGACCGGCCGTTCGACTGGATGGCGACGCTCGTCGCGAGCATCGTGCTGACCGACGCGGCGGCGCTGCGCGGCGACGCCGAGGAATCCGTACGCCGGCTGCGCACCTCGGTCGAGGCTCTCTCGGACGCCTCGGGCTCCGACCGGCCCGACGTGGTGGTGCGGCTCGCCGCGCTCGCCCTGTCGGCGGTCGCGGACACGGCCGAGGAGGCACGCCTGTCCGGCGACCCGACGGGCGGCGACCGCTGGGCGGACACCGCCACCGAGCTGGTGGAGCTGGCCCGGAGCACGGCGGCCCGGGGCGAGGACGGCACCGAGCAGGGCCCCGAGGGCCTGGCCTGGCTCGCCCGCGCCGAGGCGGAAGGGCTGCGCGCCCGCACCGGCCCGGACGTCGCGGCCTGGGAGCGGGCCGTGGCGGCGTTCGGCTACGGCGATCCGTACGAACTCGCCCGCAGCAGAAGGCGGCTCGCGGAAGCCCTCCTCGCGGCCGGCCGCCGCGAGGAGGCCGCCGAACAGGCCCGCGCGGCCGGTGAAACCGCCCTGCGCCTCGGTGCGGTGCCGCTGCGCGAGGCCCTGGACGCGCTCGTCCGGCGCGGCCGCCTCGCCGAGTCACCCGCCGCCGGGGAGCGCATCGCCGCGCTGACCGCCCGGGAGAGCGACGTGCTGCGGCTGCTCGGCCGGGGACGCACCAACCGCCAGATCGGCGAGGAGCTGTTCATCAGCGGCAAGACGGCGAGTGTCCACGTCTCCAACATCCTGGCCAAGCTGGGCGCGGCGAGCCGCACCGAGGCCGTGGCCATCGCCTACCGCGAGCGCCTGATCGAGCCGGAGACGACACCGTCCGCGTGAGGCGCCGCAGGACGCGCGAGGGCCGGGACACCCTCGGGTGTCCCGGCCCCCGTCGCGTATAAACAAA
>NZ_JBHWVI010000074.1:0-35717 GCF_042737005.1 Streptomyces sp. NPDC060027 | reverse complement strand
GGCACAAGGGCGCCTTTCGGCCGTTGATCTTTGAACGACCTTTACCGACCCCCGCTGAACCTCAGCGCAGTTCCCGCTCTCCGGCCTCGACGCGGACCGCCAGCGTGTTCCCCGCCGGCGCACCTCGTCCTCCATGGGACCGGCGAAGTGGCCCGGCGGCAGCAGCCGGTCGGCGGCGCCCAGCAGCCGGGCCGCGTCACGGGCGCGAGAGCCGCCGTCCAGATCGGTGAGGGCGATGGCGGCCGTGGTCAGATGGGCGGACGGCATGTGCGGCGCGATCATCCGCGACAGCGTGTCGGTGGACCGCGCCATCGCCAGGCGCGCCTTGTCCAGGGCACTCTCGCTGTGCCCGTCGATCGCGTCCAGCCACGCTTCCACGCCGAGCATGAACCCGTCGAAGACGACGAAGGAGCCGGCCGTGAAATCCTGACGGAGCAGCCGTACCTGCTCGCGCGCCTCCGGGACGCGGCCGCTGCGTCCGAGCCAGGTCGCGAGGTAGAGCCGGGCCGCGGGCATGGCCTCGTTGTGGGCGCCGTGCCCGTCCGCCAGCACGTCGCGCATCATCCGCTCGCCCCGCTCGGCGTCCCCCAGCTCGATGTACATACTGCCGAGCCGGACGTTGAGCACCGCCGTCTGAGCTCGCGCGCCCAGCCGTTCGGCGTGCTTCCCGGCCGCCGCGTAGTCGGCAGCGGCGGCCGCGTAGTCGCCCTTGCGCTCATGGGCCTCGCCGCGCGCGGAGAGCGACTCGGCGGCACCCCACGCGTCGCCGATCCCGTCGAACAGCTCCAGGGCCTCGTCGGCGTCCGCCGTGGCCTCACCCGCCAGGTCGGCCCGGTTGGCGAGGACGTTGGCGCGCATCTGGAGGGCGGCGGCCAGTTCCCAGTCGTAGCCGAGTTCGCGGCAGGTGCTGACCGTCTTGTTGATCACCTCGGTGAACCGGTCCATGGTGCTGGTGAGCAGCACGGCGTAGAACCAGAGGTTGCCGGGGTTGCGGCAGGTCTGCGGCATACCGGGCTCGTAGGTCGCGCCGATGGCGCGGAGTTTCTCCTGCGCCTCCGGGGTCTGCCAGGCCTCCATGTCCATGTCCATATAGGCGAGATGGACGAGATGGACACCGCGCCGGGCCTCCTCGAGGACCTCCGCGCGCATCGGCGGCGGGGCGTCCGTGCAGCGCACGTACAGCGGGGCGGCCGGACGCGCGGGCGGCAGGAAGGGATCGGGACCGAGGGCCATCGCCTCACGGGCCCAGGCGCGGGCGTCGACGCGCTGGTCGCGGATCTGCCAGTACCAGGACAGCGAGAGGACCATGCACAGCGCCTCCTGCTCGTCGCGTTCGGCCACCGCGTGCCGCAGGGTGATACGCAGGTTCTCGTACTCGCGCTCGATGAGGTCGATCGCGGAACGCTGGTCGGGACCACGCAGCAAGGGGTCGGTGGTACGCGCGAGTTCGCGGTAGTACGTGAGGTGGGCGCGCTCGGTGGCGTGGCGGGCGCCGGACTCGTCGAGGCGTTCCCCCGCGTACTCGGCCACGGTCTCCAGGAGCCGGTAGCGCATCTCCGTCTCCCCTTCGCCCGAAGGGGCCGCGACGACAAGGGACTTGTCGACGAGCGAGCCGAGGACGTCCAGTGCGGCCGGGCCGCAGACGGCCTCGGCGGCGGCGAGGTCGCAGCCGCCCGCGAAGACGGACAGCCGCCGCAGGACGTCCCGTTCGGCCTCGTCGAGCAGGTCCCAGGACCAGTCGACGACGGCACGCAGGGTCTGCTGCCGGGGCAGCACGGTGCGGCTGCCCGAGGTCAGCAGCCGGAACCGGTCGTCGAGCCGGTCGGCGATCTGCCGCGGAGTGAGCATCCGCAGCCGGGCGGCGGCGAGTTCGATGGCGAGCGGAAGGCCGTCGAGGCGCCGGCAGATCTCCGCGGCGGCCCCGGGGTCGTCCTCGACACGGAAGCCGGGCCGGGCGGCTGCTCCCCGGTCGGCGAGGAGCCGCAGCGCGACGGGCTCCGGCAGCGGATCCACGGGCCGCAGCAACTCCCCCGGTACGCCGAGGGGTTCACGGCTGGTGGCGAGCACCGTCAGTCCCGGGCAGCGTTCCAGCAGCGCCTCGGCGAGGCGCGCGGCGGCGTCGACGACATGTTCGCAGTTGTCGAGGACGATCAGCATCCGGCGCTTGGCGCAGTGTTCGGCGAGCCGGGTGAGCGGGTCGTCGTGCCGCTCGGCCACGGCCCGCATCTCCTCGGCCCCGGCGCCGCGCAGCACGGTCTCGCGGGCGCCGACGGCGGTCAGCACGGCCTCGGGCACGGCCTTCGGGTCGTCCACCGGTGCCAGTTCGGCCAGCCACACCCCGTCCCGCAGGGTGGGGGCCAGTGCCTCCGCCACCTCCTGGGACAACCGTGTCTTGCCCGCCCCACCGGGCCCGAGCAAGGTCACGAGCCGGGCCCCCGCGAGATCGGCCCGGATGGCATCGATGTCGGGCTCCCGCCCCACGAAGGACGTGAGCCGGGCCCGGAGGTTGCCGGGGGACGGTGACGCGGGGCCGATACGGGAAGTGAACGCCGGTCCCGGGGCATGGGCGCCTTCGCCCGCGGTGGGGCCGGGGGCGTCCGGCGCGGGATGCCCGGCGTCCGAGGCCAGGTGCCCGGAGCCTGCGCCTGCGCCTGCGCCCGCGGTGCCTGAGGCGCCTGTGCCGACACCTGTGCCGGTTCCGGTCCGCCCGGCCGAGACCGCGGTGTCCGCGGCTGCGGCGCGCGCGCCTTCGACGGAGGCGGGGGCGGGGGCAGCGGAGGCGGCGGGTGTTCCGGCGCCGGAACGCACCCCGGACCCGCCACGAGCGCCGGACCCGTCCCGGGGCCCTGACCGATCCCGGGGGCCGGCCAGGAGCTCCGCGTGCAGGGAACGCAGTTCCGGACCGGGGTCCGAGCCCAGGCGGTCGGCGAGGAGGGCGCGTACGGACTCGTAGGCGGCGAGGGCCTCGGCGGGCCGGCCCGCGTCGCGGAGAGCGCGCAGCCGCAGGACGTGCAGCGGCTCGTCGAGCGGATGCAGATCGCAGAGGGCGGTGAGCTCGGGCAGGGCCTGTTCGGCGTGGCCGAGGGCAAGGGCCGCGCCGAGACGGGCACGGCGGACGTCGAGACGCCGGGTCTCCCAGCGGGCCGACTCGGCGGTGCGGTCCGGGAGGTCGGCCAGGGCCGGGCCGTGCCACAGGGCGAGGGCGTCCTCCAGGACGGCGGCCGCTTTGGCGGGGTCGCCGTCGGCGAGGGCGCGGATGCCCTCGCCCGCGAGCCGCTCGAACCGGTACAGGTCGACGTCGTCGGAGGACGCCGCCAGCCGGTAGCCGCCGTCCACCGACTCCACCGCGTCCGCCCCGAGCGCTCTGCGCAGCCGCCCGACCAGCGCCTGCAGCGCGCCGGGCGCGTCCGCGGGCGGGTCGCCGTCCCACACCTCGTCGACCAGGACGGCCGACGAAACGGTCCGTCCGGGCCGCAGCGCGAGGACGGTCAGCAGGGCACGCAGCCGCGCCCCGCCGACCGGGACGGACGTGCCGTCGGAACGGAGTGCCTGGGTGGTACCGAGGATGCGATAGCGCACGGGGTCCATTGTCTCTGGTGGCATCAGGTGCGGGGGTCGGGTGCGTCGAGTTCGAGTTCGAGTCCGGCGAGGACGCGAAGGCCTGGTGCACCAGGTGGATCGTACGGACCGTGCCGGTCGCCCCGGCTACTGGGCACCGGGCCGCTCGACGGTGAGCGGACCGGTCCTCCCGAACCTTCGGCCGGGGTCGGGTCCCGCTCCGTCCCCGGGTCCGTCGTGCAGTACCCGCGACCAGACATGCCTTCTCCCCATCCCCCCACCCTCCCCGGAACCCATGGCCGATGGCGAGACGTTTTCGGCGTGAGCCCGGTACGGTCGGGCAGGCCCGAGCACATGCGCGTCAGCCCAGCCGAGTCCAGGGAGCCCCATGACCACCGCCGCGACCCGCCGCAGCGACCGGAGGATCAGCCCCGTCTTCGTCGGGATCGTGGCTGTCATGGCGGTGACCGGCTGGGCCGCCTGGACCGGATTCGCCGAGCAGGCCGGTGTGGCCGTCTTCCTGTTCGTGACGGCCGCCTGGATCGTCTCGCTCTGTCTCCACGAGTACGCGCACGCCCGCACCGCCCTGCACAGCGGCGACATCTCGATCGGCGCCAAGGGCTATCTGACCCTGAACCCGCTGAAGTACACGCACGCCCTGTTGAGCATCGTGCTGCCGGTGATCTTCGTGATCATGGGCGGGATCGGGCTGCCGGGCGGCGCGGTCTTCATCGAGCGGAACCGCATCCAGGGCCGCTGGAAGCACAGCCTGATCTCGGCGGCGGGCCCGCTGACGAACGTCCTGTTCGCCGTCGTGTGCACGGCGCCGTTCTGGCTGCACGCCCTGGACGGCGTCCCGGACGCCTTCCGCTACGCGCTGGCGTTCCTCGCGCTGCTCCAGGTCACGGCCGCGATCCTGAACTTCCTGCCGGTCCCGGGCCTGGACGGCTACGGCGTGATCGAGCCCTGGCTGTCGTACGACGTCCGCCGTCAGGTCGAGCCCTTCGCGCCGTTCGGTCTGCTCGCGGTGTTCGCGGTGCTGTGGATCCCGTCGGTGAACCGCGAGTTCTTCGACATCATCGATGCCGTCCTGCGCGGCCTGGGCATCGGCCCGGGTGAAGCGGACTGCGGCCAGTGGCTCTACCGCTTCTGGCAGGAGAACAACGACATCTGTCTGAAGTCCTGACCGGCCTGGACTCTGACCTGGCCGGAGTCCTGACCTGGCCGGAGTCCCGGCCGACGCTACGCCCGGCCACGCCGTGCGTAGTACCAGGTCATGTTCGACGACAGGCCCGCGACCAGCACCCACACGATGCCCAGCCAGCTGCCCTGGACGAACGAGATGACGGCCGCGGCCACGGAGAGGACACAGACGGCGAGGGCGTAGAGAGCGAGGCGGGGCATGGGGTCGGCTCCTGTCGGGGGGACACTGCTTTCGACCAGTGTCCCCCACGCGACCTAAACGTCCGTCACCCGCAGACCCGCGTGGGCCTTGTAGCGGCGGTTCACCGAGATCAGGTTGGCGACCAGGGCCTCGACCTGGTGGGCGTTGCGCAGGCGGCCGGAGAAGACGCCGCGCATACCGGGGATGCGGCCCGCGAGGGCCTGGACGATCTCGACGTCCGCCCGCTCCTCGCCGAGGACCATCACATCGGTGTCGATCTCCTCGATCTCCGGGTCCGCGAGCAGCACGGCGGAGAGGTGGTGGAAGGCCGCGGTGACCCGGGAGCCGGGCAGCAGGGCGGCGGCCTGCTCGGCGGCGCTGCCCTCCTCCGGCTTCAGCGCGTACGCGCCCTGCTTGTCGAAGCCGAGCGGGTTCACGCAGTCGACGACGAGCTTTCCGGCCAGCTCCTCGCGCAGCGATTCGAGGGTCTTGCCGTGACCTTCCCACGGCACGGCGACGATCACGATGTCGCTGCGGCGCGCGGTCTCCGCGTTGTCGGCTCCCTCCACACCGTTCCCGAGCTCCTCGGCCGCGCTCCGCGCACGGTCCGCGGCGCGCGAGCCGATGATCACCTTCTGCCCGGCCTTGGCGAGCCGGTAGGCGAGGCCCTTGCCCTGCGGACCGGTGCCACCGAGCACGCCGACGACGAGCCCGGACACGTCGGGCAGGTCCCAGGGGTCCTTGGCGGGGGCCTTCTGTGCACTGTCAGTAGAGGTCATGGGCCGACTTTACGTGCGCGCGCGGGGGCCGTGCGCCTCAGGTGGCCGTGCTCCCCGGGTGACCGCGGTCACCCGAGCCCGGCCACCGGGACGCGCCGGAAGGTGATCGTCTCGTAGGCGCCGAAGTCACCCGTCTCGTAGAGGAGTCCGACGTTCGCGGCGTCGAGGCGCACGAGGTCGGAGTACGCGGCGGGCAGCCCGTCCACCGGGTGCGCGGACCGCCAGGTGGTGCCGCCGTCGGCCGAGGCGCGGATGGTCATCAGGGCGCGGAACGCCGGGTCCGCGGGCCCGGAGTACAGGAGCAGGTCGGGGTCGCGGAGCTGGAGGAGGCTGCCCTGGACGACGGGGGTGACGAGGCCGGCCTGCGGGCGGAACGGCTTGACCAGGGTTCTGCCGCCGTCGCGGGAGTGGGCGTCGGCGCGGTTGCCGGGCGACGGGGAGTCGTTGCGGGCGCTGAAGTAGACGCGCCCGTCGGGGAGTTCGGCCGCGGTGGTCTCGTTGACGTTGACGTAGCCGTTGGTGCTCTCGTCCAGGTAGCCGAGGTACCAGGACGCGCCGCGGTCGTCGCTGAGCAGGCAGTGGCCGCTGTTGTACTTCGCCTCGGTGCCGTTGTCCGTACCCGTGGGCGGCAGGGTGTGGTTGCCGGGGACCAGTACCCGGCCGGAGGCGAGCTGGACGGCGTGCCCGGGTGTGGTGGCGTACCAGCGCCAACCGGCCTTCTTCACCTGCCCGGTGATCTCCTTCGGGGCCGACCAGGTGAGCCCGTCGTCGTCGCTGTGCTGCACCCACACGCGCCGCCCGTCGGCCGCCTTCACCTTGCCGCGCAGCAGGGCGTCCTCGGACGCGGAGGCCGCGCTGCGGACGTGGACGAGCAGGACGCGGCCCGTGTCGAGGACGACGGGCGCGGGGTTGCCGGCGAGGTTGACGCCGTTCTTGGCGACGGCCTGGAGCGGGCCCCAGGTACGGCCGCCGTCCGCGGACCGTTTGAGCACGATGTCGATGTTGCCGTGGTCGTGCGCGGAACCGACTCTGCCCTCGCAGAAGGCCAGCAGGGTGCCGGTTCCGGTGGCGACGACGGCGGGGATCCGGAAGCTCGCGTAGCCCTCGCGCCCGGCACGGAAGGGAACGCTCACCCCGCCACCCGCCGCCGCATCCGTACTCGTGTCGGTACTCGTGTCGGTACTCGTGTCGGTACTCGTGTCGGTACTCGTGTCGGTACTCGTCCCGGGGCCCGTACCGGTGCTGGGCTCGGCGCTCGACTCCGTCATGACCGGGCTCCCTCCTGTGGTCGCTCGTGGGGTCAGTGGTGCGGACTTCTGCCCAACTTGGGCGAATTCGTGGTGAACTCCGGGTCACGAGTAGCAGGTTGCGGCAGGATGCGGCCATGGATGCCGTACGGGTCGCGTTGCTGCGCGAAGTGCTTGCCGGGACCGAATGGCTGGGTGCGACACGGCGGTTCGGGGGAACGCTGCGGGGGTCCGTGGTGTCGTACGGCGGCGGGCTGCTGCTGGTCGGCTCGGAGGAGTACGAGCCCTGGCATCTCGCGGCGCATCTCGTGGACGAGGCCGCCTGGTCGGGGACTCCGGAGCTGTCGCCGACGCTGGTGCGGCACGGGGCGCGGGAGTCCGATCCGGCTCACCTGGCGGTGGGGCTCGGACGGATCGAGGCGGCCCGGCGCGGCGAGACACTGCTCGTGGTGGCGCCGGACACGCCCGGGGCCCCGCTGCTGGAGCGGGTGCACGACGCCCGGCGGGCCGGTGCGACGGTGCTGGCCCTGTCCCGGGGAGACGGTGAGCTGTCGGCGCTGGCCCACGAGTCGCTCGCCGTGCCGCCGGACCCCGAGCTCGATCTCGACACCGTGCAGCACCTGGTCAGCGCGGCGGCCGGGGAGAACGCGCTGCCCTCACCCCGGGGGCGACGCCGCTTCCGTGACCGCCTGTCCCGCTTCGCGGACCAGCTGACCGCCCCACCGTCGTACCGGTGGTAGCGCAAGCCGACTCCGGTGGTAGCCGGAGCCGACTCCGGCCGAAGGGGACCTTCCCCCGGCGGCGGCCGGGAACCCGTCCTCGCCGTCGGGGGCCGGGGACTCGTCCCGGTCCGTGGCCGGCGCCGTAAAGCAGTTGCCCCGCGTCCTCGCTCCGCCGAGCATGGCCCGTCGTGAGTGATGACGTTCCCCTTTCCCCATTGCGTGCCCTGCTGCCCGATCTCGCGCCCTGGCGGAC
Organism: Streptomyces sp. NPDC060027; assembly: GCF_042737005.1. Taxonomy (NCBI): domain Bacteria; kingdom Bacillati; phylum Actinomycetota; class Actinomycetes; order Kitasatosporales; family Streptomycetaceae; genus Streptomyces; species Streptomyces sp. NPDC060027. The sequence continues at coordinate 27,774 of NZ_JBHWVI010000074.1, read as the reverse complement.
CTCCGCCGACTTCCGGCGGCTGTGGGTGGCGGGGCTCGTCACCAACTTCGGGAGCTTTCTGACGTTCGTCGCGCTGCCGGTGCAGATGAAGACGCTCACCGGTTCGGCGGCGGCGGTCGGTGCGATCGGCGCCGTTGAACTGATCCCGATGGTGGTCTTCGGGCTGTACGGCGGGGCGCTCGCCGATGCCCTGGACAAGCGGAAGCTGATCATCTGGACGGAGGCCGGGCAGGGCGTGCTGTGCGCCGTCCTGCTCGTCGACGCGACCCTGCCGCACCCCGCGGTCTGGCCCCTCTACGTGGTCGCCGCGCTCTCCGCCGCCCTCGGCGCGGTCCAGCGCCCCGCGATGGACGCCCTCACCCCGCGGATCGTGGCCCACGAGCATCTGACGGCCGCGGGCGCGCTCAACTCGCTGCGCTGGACGGTGGGCGGCGTCGCCGGCCCGGCCCTGGCGGGCGTCGTCGTGGCGTACGCCGGACTGGGCTGGGCCTATGCCGTCGACCTGGTGACCTTCGCCGTGTCGGTGGCCATGACCGCGGGGATCGCCCCGTCGCCGGCCTCGCACGAGGCGGCGAGACCGTCGCTGCGGTCCATCGCCGAGGGCGCGCGCTACGCGTGGAGCCGCAAGGAGCTCCTGGGCACCTACGCCATCGACCTCGCGGCGATGTTCTTCGCGATGCCGCTCGCGGTGCTGCCGTTCCTCGCGGACGAGCTGGACGCCGCGTGGTCGCTGGGGCTGATGTACGCGGCGATTCCGGCCGGCTCGCTGCTCGTCAGCCTCACCAGCGGGTGGACCTCGCACGTGCACCGGCACGGGCGGATGGTGGCGCTCGCGGCGGCGTGCTGGGGGCTCGCGATGGCCGGCGCGGGCGTGGTGCACAACGTCTGGCTGGTGCTGCTGTGCCTCGTCCTCGGCGGCTGCTGCGACATGGTCAGCGGAATCTTCCGCGCCGCCATCTGGAACCAGACGATCCCGGACGAGCTGCGCGGACGGCTCGCCGGGATCGAGCTGCTGTCGTACTCCGTCGGACCCCAGCTCGGCCAGGTCCGCTCCGGCGGTATGGCCGCGTGGACGAGCGTACGGACCTCGGTCTGGGCCGGCGGCGCGCTCTGCGTCGGGGCGGTGGGGCTGCTCGCCGTCGGCCTGCCGAAGCTGATGTCGTACGACGACCGCACGAACGAGCACGCGCTGCGGATGCGGTCCGCACGGGCGGAGAACGTCCCGCCCGCGCCCCCGGTGACCGCTTCCTGAGGGGGCGCGTGCGACCGCTCGCCAGGGACCGGGTCGCACGACCACCCCGGGCCCGGCGTCTCCGCAGCCCCCGGTCCTCGGCCCTCAGCCCTCGGCCCTCAGCCCTCGGTCCACAGTCCCAGGGCCCGGTGTCTCAGTCGTCCTCGGAATCCGGCGTCTTGCCCGACGCGTCGTGCCACTTCGGGTCCGACTCCCACTCGAGGTTCCGTTCCCGCGCGAGGTCCATCGCGTGTTCGGCCTCCGCACGGGTGGTGTAAGGGCCGAAGCGGTCCTTGGCCGGGCACTCGGGGCCTTCCTCGACCTTCTTGTGCTCCAGGCAGTAGTACCACTCGCCGGGCTTGCCGACCGTCCGCTTCTTGAACAGGGCCATCACCAGCTCCTTTCGCCAGGGACATGTTCCCCCATGCCCGCTGGTTAGACTCGCTGCCATGTCTGGCCAGTCGCTGCTCGTACCAGGGGAGCTCTCTCCCACCCGTCCCGTGCCGGGAAACATCAGGCGTCCCGAGTACGTGGGAAAGCCCGCCCCCACGCCGTACACCGGACCGGAGGTGCAGACGCCCGAGACGATCGAGGCGATGCGGATCGCCGGGCGGATCGCCGCGCAGGCGATGGCCGAGGCCGCGAAGCTCATCGCGCCGGGTGTGACGACGGATGAGCTGGACCGGGTGGCCCACGCCTACATGTGCGACCACGGCGCCTACCCGTCGACCCTCGGCTACCGCGGCTTCCCCAAGTCGCTGTGCACCTCGGTCAACGAGGTCATCTGCCACGGCATCCCGGACTCCACGGTCCTGCGTGACGGCGACATCATCAACCTCGACGTGACGGCGTACATCGGCGGCGTGCACGGCGACAACAACGCGACCTACCTGGTCGGCGCCGTCGACGAGGAGTCGCGGCTGCTCGTCGAGCGGACCCGTGAGTCCCTCGACCGCGCGATCAAGGCCGTCAGGCCGGGTCGTCAGATCAACATCATCGGGCGTGTCATCGAGTCGTACGCGAAGCGGTTCGGATACGGGGTCGTCCGGGACTTCACCGGGCACGGCATCAACTCGTCGTTCCACTCCGGGCTGATCGTCCCGCACTACGACAGCCCGCACGCGACCACCGTCATCCAGCCCGGGATGACCTTCACCATCGAGCCCATGCTCACGCTCGGCACCCACGAGTACGACATGTGGGACGACGGGTGGACCGTCGTGACGAAGGACCGGAAGCGCACGGCGCAGTTCGAGCACACGCTCGTCGTCACCGAGAGCGGTGCGGAGATCCTCACCCTGCCGTAGCCGTCCGGAGTTCCCGAGCCGTCCGAGCCCGCCCTGTCCACAGGGCGGGCTTTCTCATGTGGAAGCGACCGGGAATCGGGGTACGGTTTTACCGACAGGATGTCGGGAAGGCTGTTGATTTAGGCAAGCCTAACCATAGAAGATGCGCATGACCTTGCTACAGCTCTCGCCCTTCCTCAGCGGCTCCGGAGGCCCCATGAACGCGTCGGACACGTCGGCCACGATGAGCGCGCCGGACACCACGAGCACGGCGAGCACCCCGTTCTCGACGCTCATCCGCACCGCGTCGCACGAGCAGCACACCGAGGCGGAGACCTCGACGTTCATGAGCGACCTGCTCGGCGGCCGGCTCGGGGTCGAGGCGTACGCGCGCTACACCGAGCAGCTGTGGTTCGTGTACGAGGCGCTGGAGGCGGACGTCGAGAGGCTGGCGGCCGATCCGGTGGCCGGGCCGTTCCTGCGGCCCGAGCTGCTGCGGCGCACCGCTCTCGAACGCGACCTGGCCCATCTCCGGGGCCCCGACTGGCGCGGGACGCTCACCGCGCTGCCCGCGACCCGCGCGTACGCGGACCGTGTCGCGCAGTGCGCCCGGGAGTGGCCGGGCGGCTATGTCGCCCACCACTACACCCGGTACCTGGGCGACCTCTCCGGCGGCCAGATCATCCGCGGCAAGGCGGAGCAGACCTGGGGCTTCAGCCGCAAGGGGGACGGAGTCCGCTTCTACGTCTTCGAGGACATCTCCAACCCGGCCGCGTTCAAGCGGGGTTACCGCGAACTGCTGGACGGGGTCCCGGCCGACGATCTGGAGAAGCAGCGGATCGTGACGGAGTGCAAGCGGGCGTTCGCCCTGAACACCGGGGTGTTCAGGGCCCTCGGTGAGGAGTTCCCGCTGATCGCGTGATCATCCGTTCCCGGGCCCGGTCGCCCCTGGCCCGGATCGCTCCGGGGAATCACGTGGCGTTCACGGCCGCGGGCCGGTGGGGGCTGATCGTGCCGTTCCCCGCGCCCCTGACGGGGCCGTAGTTCGCCCCCCGCGGCTCCGATCCCTCCCCACGGAACCGCCCGGCATACACGGCCGCGGGCCGGTGGGGGCTGGTCGCGGCGTTCCCCGCGCCCCTGACGGGGCCCGTAGTTCGCCCCCCCCCGCGGCTCCGATTCCTCCCCGCGGAACCGCCCGGCATACACGGCCGCGGGCCCGTGGGGGCTCGTCGCGGCGTTCCCCGCGCCCCTGACGGGGGCCCGGCGGGGCTCAGCGTTCCAGGTGGACTCGGCCGCCTACTTCGACCCAGTCGTTCGGCTGGGGAGCCGTGAGGAGCTGGGAGCCGCTGCCCTGGGTGATGTTGAGGGCGCGGCCCAGTTGCTGGGTCAGCAGCAGCGCCGCCGCTCCGGTGGCCTCGTCCTCCTCGATGCCGTCGTTCCGGCCGGGGAAGGCGCGGGCCCGCACCCGGCCGCCAGCCTCGTCCTCCCAGGCCCAGGCGTACATCCACTCCCCCGACGGCGGCACCTCCAGCGCGTCGACCTCGGCGGCGGACGCGTACCGCCGGAGCGTCCGCGGCGGCGCCCACTCGGCCCGCGCCTCGATCCAGCTGAACTCTCCGTCCAGCCGGACCCCCACCGCACCGGCGGGCGTGACCAGTTCGGGCACATCGAGCAGCCAGCCAACCCCGACGCACGGGTGCCCCGCGAACGGCAGCCGCAGCGTCGGGGTGTAGATGTCGATGACCCCGCGCTCGGGGTCGTCGACGAACACCGTCTCGCTGAAGCCCAGCTTCGCGGCGAACTCCTGCCGCTCCGCGCGGTCCGGCATCACCGAGCCCTCGCGCACGACACCGAGTTCATTGCCATACCCGCCGCCTGGTCCGCAGAAGACCCGCAGCACGTCGTAGTCAGTCACTCCGGCATTCAAACATCACCCGGCCTGCACGAACAGCGGTCACCTCATGGGTCCGCCCGCCCCCGGCAGCTCCCCGTGTTCATGGGGAGCGGTGTCAGGGACGGGCGGCCGGGTCTCCGGCGGACTACTGCGTACGCCGCCTGCGCATCGCGAACACCACGCCGGCGCCCGCCGCGACGGTCACCGCGGCCGCGGCTCCCAGCGCGCCGGCCGGCATCTGCGAACCGGTGGAGGCGAGCGCACCACTCACACCGCCCGTCGTGGACCCGGTCGTGCCCACGCCGCCGGTGGTGGTGCCCGATGAACCGCCGGAGCCACCCGAACCGGTGAAGCGCAGGGCTCCCTCGAGGGCGGCGGTCAGGGCGCGCTCCTTCTTGTCGTACGCGCCCTCGCCCTCGGCGTCCTCACCGCCCTGCTGGGCAGTCCGTTCTTCCTGTGGCTGCTGCGCAGGACCCGCCGCAAGCAAGGAGGTTGGGCGTGAGATCCCCCCGAAGCGACACCGGGCGCACGCTCCTGAGGTTCCCGCGTACGGCCAGGGGCCTGCGCTTTCCGGTACGGCGCGACACGCACCGCCTCCCCCGGCCGCCCCCGGCGACGTGCTCGCCGCGGCCGAGGGTCTCCATGTCCGGCTCGGCGCCCACGAGGTGCTGCGCGGTGTCGAGGTCGTCGCCCGCGCCGGTGAGGTGCTCGCGCTGGTCGGGCCCAACGGGGCGGGAAAATCAACCCTCCTGTCCGCGCTGGCGGCCGATCTGCCCGCCACGGAAGGGGTCGTCCGTCTGCACGGGCGCCCGGCGGCGCACTGGACCGCGGCCGAACTCGCCCTGCGCCGGGCCGTTCTCCCCCAGTCGGCGTCGCTCTCCTTCCCGTTCACGGTCGAGGAGGTCGTCCGGATGGGGCGGGCGCCCTGGGCCCGCGCTCCGCGGGACGACGACGCGGCGGTCGCCGCCGCCATGGCGGCCACCGAGGTCACCGATTTCGCGCCCCGCTCGTTCGCCGCGCTCAGTGGCGGGGAGCGCGCGCGGGTCGCGCTCGCGCGGGTGCTCGCGCAGCGCGCGCCGCTGCTGCTGCTCGACGAACCGACCGCCGCCCTCGACCTGCGGCACCAGGAGTTGGTGCTGCGGGTGTGCCGGGAAAGGGCGCACGCCGGGGACGCGGCGGTCGTGGTGTTGCACGACCTCGGGCTCGCGGCGGCGTACGCGCACCGGGTCGCGATCCTGTGCGCCGGTCGTGTCGCGGCCCACGGCCGGCCGGCGGAGGTCTTCACCGACGGGCTGCTGACCGACGTCTACCGGCAGCCGGTCGAGGTGTTGCCGCATCCCAGGACCGGCGCCGCCCTCATCACCCCGAAACGGCATGCTTGACCCGCTCTTGACCTTTCCATGGGGTGCAGTTTGAGTCACCGTGATCAAGCCGTTCCTGTGCGGCATCCGTGAGAGCTGAATCACTGCACGGCTGGGTACCAGTGAGGGAAGCCTCAGATAAGTTAGGCCAGCCTCACCATGCCGAACGGGCCCCACCGTGCGGTTTGTCCGAACTTCTCTTGGAGCCTGAATGCGAGCCGTCCGACTCTCTGTTGTCACCGCTGCCGCCACCGCGGCCGCTCTGGCCGCTGTCACGGGTTGCACCGAGAAGAGCGACGCGAAGAACGGCGACGCGATCCAGGTGACCGCCGCGGACTCGAAGTGCGAGACCTCCGTCAAGACCGTTCCGGCCGGCCAGGTCACGCTGAAGATCGAGAACAAGGGGTCGAAGGCCACCGAGGTCGAGATCGTGTTCCCCGACGACCGGATCGTCTCCGAGAAGGAGAACATCGGCCCCGGCACCAAGTACACGCTGACCGCCGAGGTGAAGGCCGGCTCGTACGAGATCGCCTGCCGCCCGGGCATGAAGGGCCACGGCGTCCGCCAGAAGCTCACCGTCACCGGCGGCAAGGTCGCCAAGCGCGACCCGCGTCTGGACAAGGCCGTCGCCGCGTACCGCGAGTACGCGCAGGAGCAGGCCGACGCCACGCTGCCGAAGGCCGAGGCGTTCGCCAAGGCCGTCAAGGCCGGTGACATCGAGGGCGCGAAGAAGGAGTTCGCCTCCTCGCGTCTGGGCTGGGAGCGCACCGAGCCGGTCGCCGAGTCCTTCGGTGACATCGACCCGAAGGTCGACGTCCGCGAGGACGGCCTGGAGGAGGGCCAGGACCCGGCCACGGACTGGACCGGCTGGCACCGCCTGGAGAAGTCCCTCTGGCAGGACAAGAAGATCGGTGACCGTGAGAAGGAGCTCGCCGGCCTGCTGGTCACGGACCTGACCGACTGGCAGAAGCGGGTCGGCAAGGCCGAGATCACCCCGACCTCCATGGCCAACGGCGCCAAGGAGCTGCTGGACGAGGTCGCCAGCGGCAAGGTCACCGGCGAGGAGGACCGCTACTCGCACACCGACCTGAGCGACTTCAAGGGCAACGTCGAGGGCGCGCAGAAGGCGTACGAGCTGCTCAAGCCGGTCGCCGCGGAGAACGACGCCGCGCTGGCGACGGAGCTCGACAAGCAGTTCGCCGCGCTGAACACGCTGCTCGACAAGTACCGCACGGACAAGACCTCGTACGACTTCACCTCGTACGACAAGGTCGGCAAGGCCGACCGCAAGGAGCTCCAGGACGCGGTCAACGCGCTCGCCGAGCCCCTGTCCAAGCTCGCCGCCGCCGTCGTGAAGTAGGAGCAACGCCATGACGGATCCCCAGGACAGCACGGACAGCACGGACAGCACGGACGGCACGGACAGCACGCAGGCGGCCACGTCGGCCGGCACCGGCTCGGCGCCGTCCCGGCGTTCGTTGATCGGCTGGGGAGGTGCCGGGCTCGCGCTCGGTGCCGCCGCGGCCGGCGGCGCCGTCGCGATGACCCGTACCGGCAACGACGTCGATCCGGCCGCGGCCGAGACCGGCGCCGCGGTCGCCTTCCACGGCGCGCACCAGGCGGGTATCGCGACAGCGGTGCAGGACCGGCTGCACTTCGCCGCGTTCGACGTGAAGACCGACGACCGGGCCGCGTTCGTCCAGCTCCTCAAGGACTGGACGGCCGCCGCCGCCCGGATGACCGCCGGACACGCGGTCGGCGAGGGCGCGTACGGCGGTCTGGCCGAGGCGCCGCCGGACGACACCGGCGAGGCGCTGGGACTCAAGCCCTCCCGGCTGACGCTGACGATCGGCTTCGGTCCGTCCCTGTTCGAGAAGTTCGACCTGGCGGACCGGCGGCCGGAGGCGCTCGTCGACCTGCCGAAGTTCCCGGGCGACAACCTGGACAAGGCCCGCAGCAACGGCGACCTGTGCATCCAGGCGTGCGCGGACGACCCGCAGGTCGCGGTGCACGCGATCCGCAACCTCGCCCGCATCGGTTTCGGCAAGGTCGCCGTCCGCTGGTCACAGCTCGGCTTCGGCAAGACCTCGTCGACCACTCCGGACGCGCAGACCCCGCGCAACCTGATGGGCTTCAAGGACGGCACCCGCAACATCGGGGGCACCGAGACGGACCGGCTGAAGAAGTTCGTGTGGGTGGGCGAGAAGGACGGCCCCGACTGGATGAACGGGGGCTCCTACCTCGTCGCCCGCCGCATCCGGATGAACATCGAGACCTGGGACCGCACCCCGCTCCAGGAGCAGGAGGACATCTTCGGCCGCGACAAGGGCGAGGGCGCCCCCGTCGGCAAGGCCAAGGAGCGCGACGAGCCGTTCCTGAAGGCGATGAAGCCCGACGCGCATGTCCGGCTCGCGCACCCCCACTCCAACGACGGGGCGACGCTCCTGCGCCGCGGCTACTCCTTCACGGACGGCACGGACGGTCTCGGCCGTCTCGAAGCGGGCCTGTTCTTCCTCGCGTACCAGCGGGACGTGCGCAAGGGGTTCATCCCCGTGCAGCGCAACCTGTCGCGTCTCGACGCGCTCAACGAGTACATCCAGCACGTGAGTTCGGCGATATTCGCCGTCCCGCCCGGCGTCCGTGACAAGGACGACTGGTGGGGCCGCGCGCTGTTCTCCAAGGAGGCGTAGCCGTGTTCGGCAACTACCTGATCGGGCTGCGCGAGGGCCTGGAAGCCAGCCTCGTCGTCTGCATCCTCATCGCCTACCTGGTCAAGACGGACCGCAGGGACGCCCTGAAGCCGATCTGGGCCGGCATCGGCGTCGCGATCGCCGTGGCGCTCGGCTTCGGCTGCGCCCTCGAATTCGGCTCGCAGGAGATGACGTTCCAGGCGCAGGAGGCGCTCGGCGGCTCGCTGTCGGTCCTCGCCGTCGGCCTGGTCACCTGGATGGTCTTCTGGATGCGGCGCACCGCCCGGCACCTGAAGTCCGAACTGCACGGCAGGCTGGACGCGGCTCTGGCCATGGGAACGGGCGCGCTGGTCGCGACGGCGTTCCTGGCGGTCGGCCGCGAGGGCCTGGAGACCGCCCTGTTCGTGTGGGCGTCGGTCCACGCGGCCAGCGACGGCACACCCCGCCCGCTGATCGGCGTGGCCCTCGGCCTGGCCACCGCGGTCCTCCTCGGCTGGCTCTTCTACCGCGGCGCCCTGAAGATCAACCTCGCCAAGTTCTTCACCTGGACCGGCGGCATGCTGGTCGTCGTCGCCGCGGGCGTCCTGGCCTACGGCGTCCACGACCTCCAGGAAGCCGACTTCGTCCCCGGCCTGACGAACCTCGCCTTCGACATCAGCAACACGATCGACCCCACCAGCTGGTACGGCACCCTGCTGAAGGGCGTCTTCAACTTCCAGCCCGACCCGACCGTCCTTCAGGTCACGGTGTGGGCGCTGTACTTGGTCCCGACGCTCACGATCTTCCTCGCCCCGGTAGGGTTCGCCTCCGGGAAGGGGAAGGTGAAGGCACCTGATGAGCAGGGATCGCACGGGTCGCAGCCCACGAAGGCCTCGTAGTCCCATCCGTTTCGCCCTGGCGGCGGGAACGGTGACCGTCCTGTCCTTGGCGGCGAACGGCTGCGTGGTGGTGCACGGCGAGCGAAAGGTCGTGCCCGCGGCGACCACCGCCGAAGCCGCCCGCGCGCTCGGGGACTTCACCGCCGCCTACAACGCGGCGGACAGGACGTACGACCGTTCCAAGGACGCGGACCGGGTGTCCGGTCCGCTCGCGGACATCGACGGCGCCAAGCTGAAGGCCGGGCGCACGAACAACCCGGGCGGGAATCCGGCGCACTCGCCGCTGAAGTTCAGCGACGCCGAGTACGCGGTACCGGCGAAGGCGGGCTGGCCGCGCTGGTTCGTGGCGAACGCGGCGGCCAACAAGGGTGTGCCGGGCAGCCGTTGGCTGCTCGTCTTCACCCGGGGCAGCGCCGACGAGGTGTGGCGGGCCTCATATCTGACGGTCCTCGGGGCCGGTGACGTACCGAAGTTCACGAAGGACAAGGACGGCTGGGCGCAGCCGGTCACGGCCGACGACGCGGCGCTCGCGATAGAGCCCGAGAAGCTCGGCCGGACGTACGCGACCTATCTGAAGGCGGGCGGCGACACCTTCGCCGCGGGCGTCCACACCTCGCAGTGGCGGGCCCAGCGCAAGAAGTTCGCCAGTAAGCCCGGCCTCGCCCGGCAGTACATCGACGAGCCGCTGACCGCGCGCGCCTACGCGCCGGTGGGTCTGCGCACCACGGACGGCGGGGCGCTGGTGTTCTTCGCCACGCAGCGCTTCGAGAAGCAGACCGCCGCCGCGGGCACCGCGATTCCCGCCCCGAGTGCCGACGTCGAGGCCCTGACGACCGGTGAGATCAAGCAGTCCCTCACCCTGGAGTTCGTCTCCAACCAGGTCGTCCTGGACCCGGCGAAGGGGTCGGGCGACCAGCGGGTGTCGGTCCTCGGACGGATCGAGGGGCTGACCGGGGCCAAGGGCGAGTAGCCCGGCAGCCACGCGCTCCGGCACCCGCGCGCTCGGCGCGAGCACGCTCAGGCAGCCGCGCGCCGCGGCCCGCGTCGGCCGGTCGGGCGGGTCTCAGCCCCGGTGCGGCCAGGCGGCGAGCTGGTCCGCGCCGTTCTCCCCGGCGTAGCGGGCGCATTCGTCGGTCAGGATCTCCAGGAGGGTGAGCGGATCCGGCAGCTGATGCTCGGGCCCGCGCACCCAGTCGACGCTCAGACCGCCGGGCAGTTGGGCCGGCGGCACGAGGACGTACGAGCCGCGGCAGTGCCAGCGGAAGCCGGGGTGCTCGTCCATCGTCTCGGGATGGCAGTCCAGCTCGCAGGGCCACCACTCGTCCTCGTCCTCGGGCGTACCCCGGGTGAGGGTGAAGAAGAGCATGCGGCCGTCGCCGGTCCGAGCGACGGGTCCGACCTCGATGCCGGAGGCCAGTATCCGCTCCAGTGCCTCGCGTCCGGCGTCCAGCGGGACGTCGAGGACGTCGTGCACCATGCCGGTGGCGGTGATGAAGTTCGCCTTCGGCTGGTGCCGGGCCCAGCGCTCGATCTGCGCGCGGTCGGTCGTCGACTGTGTCTGCCAGGCGAAGGAGACGGGGTGGCGCGCGGGGGTCGGACAGCCGACACGGTCACAGGAACATCGGTAGCCGGAGGGGTACGCGGCCTGCGCGAGCGGCAGACCCGCGGCGGCGGCGGCGAGCAGCAGGGCCTCACGCCCGCCCTCGGACGTCTCCGCGGGGGCTTTCGGCCTGCGTCCGCGCAGCCACTGGGAGATCCTGCCCTGCGCGCCGGAGCGGCGGCCGAACTCTGCGCTCATCTATCCCCTCGCCTCGCCTCGGTGCACTCGTCCTTCTTGCCCATGGTCCCACCATCCTGCGCCCCGGGTGGCCGGAGCCGACAACCGGGGTAGGTGGGGCGATGCGCTCACCCCACCCTGATCAGGTGTTATTTCATGATCTGAGGACATTTCTCCGCCCTCAGCGGGGAGCGATACCGTGCAGGGCGTAGTCGACGAGCGTGTCCGTGTAGTCGTACGAGATCGGGGCCGTGCGCTGGAGCCAGCGCTGGGCGAGCGGGGAGACGAACAGCTCCAGGGCGATCCGGGGGTCGATGTCCCGGCGCACGTCGCCCTTGGCCTGTGCCGAGCGCAGCCGCCGCACGTACAGCTGGAGCTGGGGCTCGAGCAGTTTGGCCACGAACTCGGCACCGAGCCGCTCGTTCACGAGGCCCTCGGCGGCCAGGGCGCGGGAGGGCACCTCGAAGGCGGGGTCGAGCAGCTCGTCGACGGTGGCGCGCAGCACCAGCTTCAGATCGGCGGCCAGGTCCCCGGTGTCCGGGATCTCGTACGGCTCCTGTCCCGCCGCCCGAGCGGCCTGCTCGCCGAGGTCCATGAAGGCGTCCAGCAGCACCTCCGCCTTCGACGACCACCACCGGTAGATCGTCTGCTTCCCGACTCCGGCCCGCGCCGCGATGCCCTCGATCGTGGTCCTGGGGTAGCCGGCCTCGCCGACCAGGGCGAGGGCCGCGGCGTAGATCGCGCGCCGGGACTTCTCGCTGCGGCGGGTGGAATCGGGGCTGGAGCTGGGCTTCTCGGCCATGCGGGAAACCTATCAGGGCGGCGATACGGTGCGTCTCGCCTCCGGCGGGGGCGCCGTCCCTCCGGTGGACACGGCCCGTTCGCCTCCCGCTCCCGGTGCGGTGCGCACCGCACCATGAGCATCAACTGCCCCTGCGGTTGCGTAAGGAGCCTTCCTTGCATCCTCTCCGCCGCGCCACGCCCCGGCGCTACCTCATGTGCTCCCCGGTGCACTTCGACGTCACGTACGCGATCAATCCGTGGATGGACCCCGCCAAACCGGTCGACGTACCGCTCGCCCTCGCCCAGTGGGAGGACCTCCGGGACCGCTATCGCTCCCTCGGCCACTCGGTCGAGGAACTCACGCCCCGCCCCGGGCTGCCGGACATGGTCTTCGCGGCGAACGGCGCGACGGTCGTGGACGGCCGGGTGCTGGGCGCCCGGTTCGCCTTCCGGGAGCGCGAGCCGGAGGCCGCGGCACACCTGGAGTGGTTCCGCGCCCGCGGTTTCGCGCACATCCGCGAGCCGGCGCACATCAACGAGGGAGAGGGCGACTTCGTGGTCACGGGGTCGTACCTGCTCGCGGGCCGCGGATTTCGCGCGAGCCCGCTCTCGCACGGGGAGGCGCAGGAGTTCTTCGGCCGTCCGGTGATCGGCCTGGACCTGGTCGACCCGCGCTACTACCACCTGGACACGGCTCTCGCGGTCCTCGACGACACGGCGGACGAGGTCATGTACTACCCGCCTGCGTTCTCCCCCGGCAGCCGCGAGGTGCTGCGCCGGCTGTTCCCGGACGCGCTGACCGCCGGGGACGAGGACGCCGCCGCGCTGGGCCTCAACGCGGTCTCGGACGGCCTGCACGTGCTGTTGCCGCAGGAGGCGACGGGCCTCTTCGACCCGCTCCGGGAGCGCGGCTTCGTGCCCGTCGGCGTCGACCTCGGTGAGCTCCTGAAGGGCGGCGGCAGCGTGAAGTGCTGCACGCAGGAGCTGCGTGGCCGGGCCCGGACCTAGGGGCCGGGCCGGGAGGGGGCGGGAGCTCGGGGGCGGGGGCGGCTGGAGCGGTCTAGGGAGTGTCCGCGGAGTCGGGCGGCGGCCAGGCGTCGCCCCACTCCGCGTCGCGGGCCGCCTTGTACAGCGGTCCGTGGCGCTTGGTCACCGTCTCCCGGCGCAGCGCCTCGTCCGGCTCGCACAGGTCGAGCAGGACCTGCCCCTTGCGGATCTGCGGCTTGCGCACGATGCGGGAGGGCGCCGGGGCGGGCGGGAAGCGGGTCGCGGCCACATAGCTGAACTTCTCGTCCTCGTAGGGCAGGGAACCGCCCTTGACCTGGCGGTGCAGGGAGGAACGGGCGACGCGGGCGGAGAAGTGGCACCAGTCCTGGCCGGGGACGATGGGGCAGGCGGCGCTGTGCGGGCAGGGGGCCGCGATGTGGAAGCCGGCGGCGATCAGGCGGTCGCGGGCGGCGAGGACCCGGGTGTAGCCGTCGGGGGTGCCGGGTTCGATGATCACGACGGCCCGGGCGGCGCTCGCGGCGGCGTCCACGACCGAGACGCGGTCGGCGTCGGTGAGCTCCCCCAGGACGTAGGAGACGGTGACGAGATCAGTGCTCTCGATGGTGAGCGCCGCTCCGATACGGGAGCGGTGCCACTCGGCGTCCCTCAGCTCGGGGTTGGCGGCGGCGATCTCCCGGCCGAGCGCTAGGGCGGGCTCGGCCCAGTCGAGCACGGTCACCGGGCGGACGCCCTCCCAGGTCGCGTTCACCGCCCAGGTGGCCGCGCCGGTGCCGCCGCCGACGTCCACATGGCTCCCGGGCACCCAGCCGGGCACCGCGTCCGCGAACGCGTCCAGCGCGGCGCACACCGCCTCGAACGTCGCGGGCATCCGGTAAGCGGCGTAGGCCGCCACGTCCGAGCGGTCCCGGAGGATCGGCGCGTGGGTCGGGGTGGTCCCCCGGTAGTTCACGATCAGCCGCTCGACCGCCTGTGCGGCGGCCTTCGGCGGCAGGCCGTCGAGGAGCCCGGCGAGGGCGCTGCGCAGGCTGTCGGCGGGGGGTACGGGGGCGTTCACGGCCCGATTCTCTCAGGTGCCCCGTACCGCCCGCGCCCACGAGGCGATCTCTCAGGTGCCGCGCACCGCCCGCCGCAGCCGGGTGGCCGCCGCGGCCCTGGGCGCGTTGTCCGCCGGGCGGCGGCGGGGGTGGACCGTGTTCGCGAGCAGCACCAGGAAGGTGTCCGTCGCCGGGTCCAGGACCAGGGAGGTGCCGGTGAATCCGGTGTGGCCGGCCGCGCCGCGGCCCGCGAGGGTGCCCATGAACCAGGGCTGGTCGAGGGCGAATCCGAGGCCGGGCGGGGTGAGGAGGAGTTCGACGAAGTCGGGGCCGAGGATCCGGGCGGGGCCGTACGAGCCGCCCGCGAGCAGGGTGCGGCAGAACACGGCCAGATCGCGCGCGGTGGAGAAGAGACCGGCGTGACCGGCCACCCCGCCGAGCGCCCAGGCGTTCTCGTCGTGCACCACGCCCCGCAGCATGCCCCGGTCCGCCTTGGCCCACGGCCGCCGCTGGTCCTCCGTGGCCGCCGCGCCGGGGCAGGGTCCGAACGTGGTGGCGTTCATCCCGAGCGGGCGGGTGATGCCGTCCCGGACGAGGACGTCGAGCGCCCGGCCGGTGACGCGTTCCAGCACGTACTGCAGGAGCAGCAGGTTGAGGTCGGAGTACAGGTACGCGCCGGGCTCGGACGAGGGGGCCTCCGCGCGCAGCAGCGCCAGCCGGGCCGCGTCGTCCGCGCAGTCGTACAGCGGGAGTTCGGGGCGCAGCCCGGAGGTGTGGGTGAGCAACTGCCGTACGGTGATGCCGTGTTCGCGGGCCGCGCGGAACTCCGGCAGATAGGCGCCGACCCGCGCGTCGATGCCCAGCGTGCCGCGCTCCAGCTGCTGCACCGCGGCGACCGCCGTGAACAGCTTGGTGAGCGAGGCCAGGTCGAAGGGCGTGTGGAGGGTCGCCGGCACGCGTGCGCCCGGCGGCAGTTCGGCCCTGGTGCCGTTCTCTCCGTCGTAGGCCGCGTAGCGCACCGCCCACCCCGCCGCCTCCTCGACGGCGATGACCGGGCCCCGCCCCGCGACCAGCACCACGCCCGCCGCCCAGGGGTCGGCCCCGCGCGTGAGGGCGCGAACCTCGTGGACGAGTTGACGCAGTTCTCTGCTGTCGAGTCCGGCCCGTTCCGGTGTGCCGGTCCGCAGTCTTGGTGCGCTCAGCTGTCCGCCGCCTTTCCGTTCGGTGTGCGTCCCGTCCTCCGGGGACGGCACAGTCCCACGAAGCAGGCGATGGCGACCAGTGCTGCCGTCAGTTGGACGACGGCCATCGGGACAGCCGTGCGTTCTCCGGCGATGCCGACGAGCGGGGAGGCGATGGCGCCGATGAGGAAGGAGGAGGTGCCGAGCAGCGCGGAGGCGGATCCGGCCGCGTGCCGCACCCGCATGAGGGCGAGCGCCTGGGTGTTGGGCAGGGCGAGGCCCATGGCGGACATCAGCACGAACAGCGCGGCGGCCACCGGAGCGATCCCGACCGTGCCGAGGACGCCGCTGGACATGAGCAGCAGCGCGGTCGCGGCGAGGACGACGAGCGTGAGGCCCACGGCGAGGACCTTCTCCAGGGAGACCCGGCCGACCAGCAGCTTGCCGTTGACCTGGCCGGCGATCACCAGGCCGACGGAGTTCGCGCCGAAGAGCAGACTGAAGGTCTGCGGGGAGGCGCCGTAGATCTCCTGGATGACGAAGGGCGACGCGGAGATGTAGGCGAACAGTGCCGCGAAGGTGAAGCCGCCCGCGAGCATGTACCCGGCGAAGACCCGGTCGGCGAGCAGTCCGCGCATCGCGCGCAGCGCCTCGCCGACGCCGCCGCCGTGCCGTTCGGCGGGCGGCAGGGTCTCGGGCAGTTTCGCCCAGACGACGGCGGTCAGGGCGATGCCGACCGCGGTGAGGACCACGAACACGCCCCGCCAGTCGGTGACCCGCAGGATCTGCCCGCCGATGAGCGGTGCTACGACCGGGGCGGCGCCGGAGATCAGCATGAGGGTGGAGAAGAAGCGGGCCATCGCCACGCCGTCGTACAGGTCGCGGACGACGGCGCGGGCGATCACGATTCCGGCCGCGCCCGCGAGGCCCTGGGCGAGGCGGAGGGCCACGAGGAGTTCGACGGTGGGCGCGAGGGCGCACAGCACGGTCGCGACGACGTAGACGGCGAGGCCGGTGAGCAGCGGGCGTCTGCGGCCCCACTTGTCGCTCATCGGCCCGACGACGAGCTGTCCGAGCGCCATGCCCGCGAGGCACGCGGTGAGCGTGAGCTGCACGGTGGCGGCGGGCGCGTGCAGCGATCCGGTGACCTCCGGCAGCGCGGGGAGGTACATGTCCATCGCGAGCGGGGGTGTGGCGGTGAGCCCGCCGAGAATCAGGGTGACGAGGAGTCCGGTGCGGCCCGGTGCGCCGAGGCCGGCGGACGGTCGCGGCACGGCACCCGACGCCGGTTCGCCGGCCGGCCCGGTCGCCTCGACGGCCACCGGCGCGGTGTCGGTGGCACCCGCGTTCGGTATGTGCCCTCGCGGGCCCTCCTGGTCCCGCGTGGTGCGGCCACGCTCGGGCATGATCCCCTCCCTCTCCGAAAGATGCGCCCCCTATGCTCTCAGTTCGAACAGCGTGTTCAGGTCACGGATCAAGGGGCGGGCATGACGGGCGAGCGTGAACGCGTGCGGTGGGGAATTCTTGCGACCGGCGGGATCGCCGCGGCGTTCACGGCTGATCTGGTGGACATGCCGGACGCCGAGGTGGTGGCCGTCGCCTCACGGTCGGACGCCTCGGCGAAGGCGTTCGCTGAGCGGTTCGGGATTCCGCGGGCGTACGGCGACTGGGCGTCGCTCGCCGCGGACGAGGACGTCGACATCGTGTACGTCGCCACGCCGCACTCGGCGCACCGGGTCGCGGCCGGGATGTGCCTGGAGGCGGGGCGCCATGTGCTGTGCGAGAAGGCGTTCACGCTGAACTCGCGGGAGGCCGAGGAGCTGGTCGCGCTCGCCCGGCGGCACGACCGCTTCCTGATGGAGGCCATGTGGATGTACTGCAATCCGCTGGTCCGGCGGCTGAAGGCGCTCGTCGACGACGGCGTGATCGGTGAGGTGCGCACGGTGCAGGCCGACTTCGGTCTCGCGGGGCCGTTCCCGCCCTCGCACCGGCTGCGGGACCCGGCGCAGGGCGGCGGTGCGCTGCTCGATCTCGGCGTCTATCCGGTGTCGTTCGCGCAGTTGCTGCTCGGGAAGCCCTCGGACGTCGTCGCGAGAGCGGTGCTCTCCGACGAGGGCGTCGATCTCCAGACGGGTGCGCTGCTCTCCTACGAGAGCGGGGCTCTCGCTTCGGTGCACTGCTCCATCAACGGCGGCACCCCCGTCGCCGCCTCCGTCACCGGCTCCGCGGGCCGCATCGACGTCCCGGACGGCTTCTTCTTCCCGGACCACTTCGTCCTGCACCGCGACGGCCGCGAGCCCGAGACGTTCCGCGCCGACCCCGCGTCGGGCCGCCGCGACAGCCTCCGGCACGAGGCCGCCGAGGTGATGCGCGCCCTGCGCGCCGGCGAGAGAGAGTCCTCGCTCGTCCCGCTCGACGGCACGCTCGCCGTGATGCGGACGCTCGACACGATCCGGGACCGCGTCGGCGTCCGCTATCCCGGCGAGCGGGACGCGTAGGGCGTCAGGCCGGTTCGAGCCCCTGGTTCCCGGCCTCCGTCACGAAGGACGCCGCCGTGGTGACGGGCGCCCCCGGGGTCGTCACCGCGGACACCGTCCTGAAGTCGGCCCGCGCCGCCTCCCGTCCGAGTTCGACGGTCGCATAGCCGCGCCGCCCGTTGTAGAACTTCAGGTGAGGGTTGGCCTGCGTGTAGGTGGCCCAGTTCGCGGGTTTGTCGGCGCCGTCCTTGCCGCTCGTGATGGAGGTGGCGACGATCTCCGTGCCGAGCGTCGCCGACGCGGGGTCGTCGAAGTCGTCCAGGATGTCGAAGGCGTACCCCACGTGCACGTCTCCGGTGAGCACCATCAGGTTCTCCGTCCCGGTGGACTTGGCGCCCTCCAGGATCCGCTGCCGCGAGGCCCGGTAGCCGTCCCAGGCGTCCATGGACACCTTGGCGACCGGGTTCAGGTCCAGCTTGCGCTGGGAGAAGGTGACTTGCTGCGGTACGACGTTCCACAGGGCGTGCGATCGGCGCCAGCCGTTGATCAGCCAGCGCTCCTGGGTCGGCCCGGTGATGGTGCGCGCCGGGTCGTCCGACTCGGGCCCGGGGATGTGCGACCCGTCGCCGTAGGCCTGGTTGGAGCGGTACTGCCGGGTGTCGAGGATGTCGAACTGCGCGAGCCGGCCCCAGCGCAGCCGGCGGTACAGCTGGGCGTCGGGCCCGTGCGGGAGCTGAGGGTGGCGCAGGGGCTGGTTCTCCCAGTACGCGCGGTAGGCGGCGGCGCGGCGCAGCAGGAACTCCTCGGGCGGGCCGCCGTTCTCGTCGATGTCGTCGGCGTAGTTGTTCTCGGTCTCGTGGTCGTCCCAGGTGACGGCGAAGGGGTGCGCGGCGTGGGCGGCCCGCAGATCGGGGTCGGACTTGTAGAGGGCGTACCGCAGCCGGTAGTCCTCCAAGGTCACGGTCTCGTGGTTGAAGAGGTCGGGGAGCGTCCGGTCGGTGTACTTCCGGGCGCCGCCGACGGAGTTGACGGCGTACTCGTACAGGTAGTCCCCGAGGTGGAAGACGACGTCGACGTCCTCCTCGGCGAGATGGCCGTACGCGGTGAAGTACCCGTCGTGGTAGGCCTGACAGGAGACGGCGGCGAACCTGAGGGCGGACACCCGGGCGCCGGGTGCGGGAGCGGTGCGCGTGCGGCCCGTCTCGCTGACCCAGCCGCCCGCCCGGAAGCGGTAGTAGAAGACCCGGTCCGCGTCGAGGTGGCCGACCTCGACGTGCACGGCGTGCTGGAACTCGGGGTGCGCGGTGGCCGTTCCGCGTCTGACGACTCTGCGGAAGCGGTCGTCGTGGGCCAGTTCCCAGTGCACGGTGACGCGTTCGGCGGGCAGGCCGCTGTCGGCCTGGTACGGCGCGGGTGCGAGCCGTGTCCACAGGAGCACGGAGCCGGGCAGTGGATCGCCGGAGGCGACACCGAGCGTGAAGGGGTCGTCGGTGATCTTCGCCGCGTCGAGTTCGGCGGCGCTCGCCACGCCCGCGGCCGGCAGGTCGACGGCGAAGGCGAGCGCGGCGGCGGCGCCGGTGACGGTGAGGAATCGGCGGCGCCCGATGTGACGGGCGACAGCGCGGAGTTCGGGGGTGTGCTGCGACGGATGGTCGTGGCCTGCGGGTGTCATCTGGCCCTCCCCTGACAGTGGTCGTACGAGGCATTGGAGTCGCCAGGATCAACGTCGACTTGGCGCGTACACAACAGCCGGATGACGGATGGGTGAGTTCCGGACGCCGGGACGAGCGAGCCCCCTCCCGTACGCTGCGGGCCCATGAACGCCATGAATCCCGTGCCGACGAAGATCGCGGTGGTGACCGGGGCGGGCTCCGGCATCGGCCGCGCGGTGGCCGCCGAACTGCTGCGCACCGGCTGGTCGGTGGCGCTGGCCGGACGCCGGGCCGAGACCCTGGAGGAGACGGCGGCCCTCGTGCCCGAGGGGCCCTCGATCGCCGTACGCACGGACGTCTCACGCCCCGACGAGGTGGCGGCCCTCTTCGCCGCCACGCGGGACCGGTTCGGGCGGCTCGACCTGCTGTTCAACAACGCCGGGACGTTCGGGCCGGGCGGCGTGCCGCTCGAAGAGCTGCCGTACGACGCCTGGCGGCACGTCGTCGACACCAACCTGAACGGCGCCTTCCTGTGCGCGCAGGCGGCGTACCGGCAGATGAAGGAGCAGGACCCGCAGGGCGGGCGGATCATCAACAACGGCTCGATCTCGGCCCACACGCCCCGCCCCCGGTCGATCGCGTACACCGCGACCAAGCACGCGCTGACGGGCCTGACCAAGTCACTGTCCCTGGACGGACGCCCGTACCGGATCGCCTGCGGTCAGATCGACATCGGCAACGCGGCCACCGACATGACCGAGCGGATGCGGACCGGAACGCTCCAGGCGAACGGCGAGTCGGCGGTCGAACCGGTGATGGACGTGGCCGACGTGGCGCGCACCGTACGGCACATGGCCGAGCTGCCCCTGGAGGCGAACGTGCAGTTCGCGACGGTCCTGGCGACGACCATGCCCTACGTCGGCCGCGGCTGACGCGTACGTACGGAGGGCCCGCATGGTTCACCGGCAACTGGTCAAGGAGTCAACCTACACAAACGGAAGCTGAACCTCCGGACCATATAAGCCGTTAGCGGCCTTATGCTCAGCACCTCCCCCATCAGAACTTCACACTTGAAGCACAAGACTTCGGTTCGACCACGGTCCACACCGAGGGGGGAGGTGGCAGTCGCTCCGCGGCCCGGGTGGGGGCGGACCTCGCGCGGGACGCGAGGTGTGCACCGGACCGCGGAGCGGCCGCCCCCGTCATCGGTTCCGACGGCGGCCTTCCGCCTCGGCCGGCTCCCCCGCGGACCCGCGCCCGCGGTTGCGCAGCGCCAGCGCGCCGCCCGCGAGGAGCGCGACCGCTCCCCCGGCCCCGCCGATCAGCCCCCACGACGGTCCGCCCGTGTCCGCCGTCGCGTCCGCCGCAGGAGCTCCCCCGGCGCCCTTCGCCGCCTTCCGGGTGGGCGCCGCGCTCGCGCCGCCCTCACTGAGCGGATCGACCAGCGTGCCGACCGGCTCGGCGTCCGCCGCCTTCTCGAAACCCCAGTCGAGCAGTCGGGCCGTCTCCTCGTAGACGCCGTTGCCACCGCTCTTCGGGTGCATCACCGTCACGAGGAGGGTCCGTCCGCCCCGGGTCGCCGCCCCCGTGAAGGTGTTGCCGGCATGGCTGGTGTAACCGTTCTTCACGCCTATCAGGCCGTCGTACGTCTCCAGGCCCCACGCGCCCGTGAGCAGACGGTCGGTGTTCTGGATCTGGAAGGTCTTCTTGCCTCCGGCCGGGAAGTCCGCCGTCTTCGTCGAGCAGTAACCGCGGAAGTCGGCGCTCGCCAGGCCGTGCCGTGCGAAGAGCGTCAGGTCGTACGCGGACGACAACTGGCCCTTGTGGTCGAAGCCGTCGGGACTGACCACCCGCGTGTCCAGGGCCTGCAGGTCCTTCGCCAGGGCCTGCATCTCGGCGACCGTCGCCGCGACGCCGCCGTTCATGTGGCTGAGCACGTGCACCGCGTCGTTGCCGGAGCGCAGGAAGACGCCCTGCCACAGCTGCTCGACGGTGTACGTGATGCCGGGCTTCACGCCGACCAGACTGGAACCCGCGGGGACGTCGGCGAGATCGGCGTCGGTCACCTTGTACGTCCGGGTGCGCTCGAACTTCTTCAGCACGGTGTCCGCGAAGAGCATCTTCAGGGTGGAGGCGGGCGCGAGCCGCCGGTGCGCGTTGTAGGAGGCGAGCACCTCACCGCTCGTGTGGTCCGCGACCAGCCAGGCACGGGCGGTGAGCCGCTTAGGCAGGCCCGACGCACGGCTCGCCTGGACCCCGGCGCGGGCCAGTCGCGCACCGCCGATCGTCGTCGCGGCGGAGGCGGCCGTGGCCGTCGCGGCGGCGAGGGGGACGGCGGCGGCGAGGCCCAGAGCGGCACGGCGGGAGAGCCCGGAAGAATCACGCATCCCGGGACCGTACAAAGTCCGTCCGGGACGCCCGACAGCGGGGTGATAAAGAGCAGGAATGCCGATTCCAAAGCGGCGGCAAAGCAGCGCGCGCGAAGGGGCGGGCCCGCCTCTTCACACCCTCCACCGTCCCACCGGGAGACGCTCGGAGAACGGGCCCGCCGATCTTCACCGAGGGCCACTCAACAGGCGATTCCTGGCAGTGAGCCCTTGAAAGCTTAGGAATGGGCTGTCTGACGCAATATTGATTCGGGGGTCCGGATTCTCAGCCCTCGCACATCCCTTACTCAGCCCGGCTCAAAGATTTCTCCATAGCTTGTGGCCGCGCCCACAGCGGGCGCCAAGAACCTTTGAGGAACGGGATGTTTGGCATCTATCTCAAGCGTGAGCTGAGCCGGCGCAAGAAGGCGGCGCTGGTGATCGCCCTGGGTCTGGCGCTCGGTATCGCGCTGGTCATCACCGTCAACTCGGTGTCGGCCGGCATGCAGCAGGCACAGGACAAGGTCCTGCAGTCGCTGTACGGGCTCGGCACGGACATGACGGTCACCAAGGCCCAGACGGCACCGACGGGCAACTCCTCGGGGCGGCCGAAGTTCGACTTCGACGCCAAGTCGGACAGCGGCAAGACCCAGAGCTCGGACCGTGTGATGACCCAGGGCGGGCAGTCCCTGAAGTCCTCGCTCGTCACCGAGGTCGCCGCGCAGAAGGGCGTGGCGAGCGCGGTGGGCGCGCTGAGCCTGAACGTCACCAAGGTCGACGGCTCCTTCACCCAGGGCAAGGCGAAGTCCACCACCTCGGACTCCGGCCGGCAGGGCGGCCCCGGCGGCCAGAGCAGCGGCAGCACCGGTGCGCCGCAGGTGCAGGGCGGCGGCGCCTCCTTCGACGTGAACTCCTACTCCGTCGCGGGCGTCGACGTGGCCCACCAGGACCTCGGCCCGCTGGCCACCTCGAAGATCACCACGGGCAGGACGTTCACAGCCGCGCAGACCGGCGCGAAGGTCGCGGTGCTCAGCAAGTCGTACGCCAAGGAGAACAAGTACGAGGTCGGCGAGACCTTCAAGATCTCCGGCACGAAGTACACGGTCATCGGCATCGCGACGCCCGACAGCAGCGAGTCGACCACCGACGTCTACCTGCCGCTGAAGCAGGCCCAGACACTCGGTGACGCGAAGAACAAGGTCACCACGATCTACGTCAAGGCGGCCGATTCGAAGCAGATCGACACGGTCAAGGCGGCCATCCAGAAGAACATCTCGGGGACGACCGTCACCACCTCGGCCGACCTCGCGGACACCGTCTCCGGCTCGCTGTCCACCGCCTCGAACCTCGCGACGAGCGTCGGCAAGTGGCTTTCCGTCGCGGTCCTCGTCGCCGCGTTCCTGGTCGCGGCGCTGCTCACCTCCTCCGCCGTCTCCCGCCGGGTGCGTGAGTTCGGCACCCTGAAGGCGCTCGGCTGGCCGTCCCGCAAGGTCACCCGCCAGGTCGTCGGCGAGTCCATCGTCAACGGACTGCTCGGCGGCGCGCTCGGCATCGCCCTCGGTCTCGGCGCGGCCTACGCCGTCACCGCGATCAGCCCGAAGCTGACAGCGGAACTCGGCTCCACCGGCGGCGGTGGCGGTATGGGCGGCGGTCCCGGCGGTGGCGGTCCCGGCGGCCAGGCGGCCTCCGCGGCCAAGAACACCATCGACATCGCGCTCACCGCGCCGGTCTCGGTGACCACCATCGCGCTCGCCGCGGGCCTGGCCATCACGGGCGGTCTGATCGCCGGCGCGATGGGCGGCTGGCGTGCCTCCCGGATGCGCCCGGCCGACGCGCTCCGCAGCGTCTCGTAACCCGCCCCCGGGCCACCCCCCTTGAGCCGGGGCGCCGTGTCCACTCCCCCCGGGCCACGGCGCCCCCACCCCTTCATCCTCGGAGAACCTCATGTACAAGCTCACCGGCGTCACCAAGCGCTACACGCGGGGCAAGGAGACGGTCGAGGCGCTGCGCGGCGTCGACCTCGCCATCGAGGACGGCGACCAGCTCGTCATCCAGGGCCCCACCGGCGGCGGCAAGTCGACACTGCTCCAGATGATCGGCGGACTCGACCGGCCGACCTCCGGCAGCGTCGAGCTGGACGGCGTGGACCTCGCCTCCATCAGCGAGGCCAAGCTGACCCGGCTGCGGGCCGAGAAGATCGGCATCATCTTCCAGTCGTTCAACCTCATCCCCACGCTGACCGCGCAGGAGAACGTCGAGACCGCCCTCGTCCCCCTCGGCGTCAAGCCCGCCGAGCGGCGCGAGCGGGCCGCCGAAGCCCTCCGCTCGGTCGGCCTCGGCGAACGGCTCACGCACGTCCCGACCGAGCTGTCCGGCGGTCAGCAGCAGCGGGTCGCCATCGCCCGGGCGCTGGTCAAGAAGCCGAAGGTGCTGCTCGCCGACGAGCCCACCGGCAACCTCGACGAAGGCACCCGCGACGACATCATGGGCCTGCTCGAAGGGCTGTGGCACGAGTACGGGCTGACCTTCGTCATGGTCACCCACGACTCGTCCATCGCCCGCCGCGCACCGCGCCTCGCGACCATCAAGGCCGGGCTGATCACCCTGACCGAGCAGGGCGGCGCCCGCCGCTCCGCCCCTCAGCGGGCGGACCACCTGTCCGGACAGCAGCAGTACGCGCAGCAGCAGTACGGCGCCGCCCAGGGCTACTGAGCCCGCGGCGGCCAACGGCTCCCCGTACGGGCCTCCGTTGCCGCTCCCCGCACTCGTCCGCGCGCGCCTCCCGGGCCGCTCACCGTCCGAGCACGCCGTCGACCTCGGTCAACTGCGCTGCGGTGAGCGGCCCCTCGGCGATCGCGCCCGCGTAGTCCTCGGCCTGGGCGACCGAGCGGAATCCCGGGGAGCGAGGCGGTGAGCGCGCGGCGGGCGTACGCCGGGGAGTCGTCGCTGCCGGTGAGCAGCCGCCGTTCCTCGTCGATGACGTTGCCCCACTTGGCCTCGCCGGTCGACGGGCGCCACGCCTCGCCGGTCGACGGGCGGCTACGCCTGGCCGGTCTCGAAGCGGCTGATCCGGCCGCCGTCGTCGACCGTGAAGCTCCACTTCGTCTTCATCTCGCCCCAGGTGTCGTTGCGGTACCGCACCAGGAGGGAACGCCCGCCGTCGGACTCGTTGTCGACGTCCATGTGGCCGCGGGAGGAGAAGATCTCGCGGTCGGTCCAGTCGTCGAGGTCACGGTCGGAGCCGTCGTCCGACATGGTGGCGGAGGGCGCGAGAAGCGCCTCGAAGGCGTCCCGGTCATGGGCGTTCACCGCGGTGACGAAGGCCCGGACGGCCGGGTCGCTGAGTTTCGCTACCTGAATCGTCATGTTCGCCAGACTCACATCGGTCCCCCGCACCCGCCACCCGAACGGCGGCGCGGGTACACCGGACCCGTCCGATCGGTGCGACGGTGGAGACCCGGGAGGGAACCGTTGCCGCTGTCTGCACTGGGAGTCACCGTGACCTGTATCGACCGGCGTGATCTGGGACTGCTGCTGCTCCGTCTGAGTACGGGCGGCGTGCTGGCCGCGCACGGAGCGCAGAAGTTGTTCGGCTGGTTCGGCGGAGGCGGCATCGAGGGCACCGGAGCCGCCATGGAGGCCATGGGCTATTCGCCCGGGAGGACGAGCGCCACGGCGGCGGGCCTCGCGGAGGCGGGCGGTGGCACTCTGCTGGCGCTGGGCCTCGCCACGCCCGCGGCGGGCGCCGCGGCGGCCGGTGCGATGGCGGGCGCGGCGGCCGTGCACGTACCGAACGGGTTCTTCGCGCAGAGCGGTGGCTACGAGTACACGGCGTCCCTCGGTCTGGCGGCGGCGGGCCTCGCGGTGACCGGTCCGGGCCGGCTGTCCCTCGACCATCTGATGGGCCACGCGGTGAACCGCGGCTGGATGGTGCCGATCGCGCTCGGCACCACGGCGGCGGTCACGGCGGTCGTCGTGGGCGTCCGGAACAACCGGGTGCGCAAGGCGCGGGAGGGCGAGCAGGAGGCCCTGTTCGAGGAGTAGGAGTCGGCCCTCCGTGGGCTGGGGAGGCTCGGTCCATGGCTGATGACACCGGACACGACCCGGCCGGACGCACCGGCGCCGACAGAGCGGTGCGCGCCCCCGCCGAGCCGGCCGGGCACACCGCCGTCGGCGCGGGCGCGAAGGCACCCGGTCACGACGTCTGGGACACGATCGAGGGGCTGCACACCTGGCTGGACGCCAGCCAGCCGCACCGCGGCCGGGAGGGCCTGCTGCTGCGCGTGCTGAAGCTTTCGGAGGAGGTCGGCGAGGTCGCGCAGGCGGTGATCGGCGCGACCGGCCAGAACCCGCGCAAGGGCGTGAGCCACACCTGGGACGACGTCCGCGCGGAACTGTGCGATGTCGTGATCACCGCGATGGTGGCGCTGCGCACCCTCGCGCCGGACGCGCGCGAGGCCTTCACGGCCCACCTCGCGTCCGTGGCCGACCGCTCGCTCGGCACCGCGCCCGTGGCCGACCGTCCGCTCGGCACCGCGCCAACGCCCTGACGAGGCACGGGACTCCACGGCCCCGGTCCCGGACATGGCTGCGGTGACCGGAAGTGTTCACTCCGCGGACGTGTCCGCGGAGCCTAGAGTTGGCGGGCGCGGTTCAGCCTTCTCGTCGACGCAGAGCCGACGAAAGGGTCCCCGTGCAGGACTACGTTTTCCCCACCGGCCGCAGGACGGCGGCCATGCTCACCGGCGTGCTGACCCTGGCGGCCCTGGGCCTGGGAAGCCCGGCACACGCGGCGAGTTACGGCACGCCGAGCCTTTCGTTGTCGGCCACGTATCTGTCGGGCGCGGTGGGCGCGACCGCCGATCCGGCCGTGAACGTGACCGTCGCGCAGAGCGGGGCCGACGCCGGGGCGCTCACCGTCACCGTCAGCAAGAGCAGCAAGACCGCGGTGGCGACCACGGCCGACGTGACCGTCACCGGCACGGGCGCCACCCGGAAGGTCGCCGTCGCCGCGCGCGGCCGGGGCTACACCGACCTCACCGTGAAGGTGACCGGGGTCGACGGCCGGACGGCCACCAAGACGCTGCACTACGCCGCGTCGGCCGCCGTCCAACTGGCCTCCGAAAGCCGGTACTTCACGGGCTCCAGCGACGCCTCGGCGGCCGTCGACGTGGGCGGCGGCTACACGGTCGTCGCGGACGACGAGTCCAACGTCCTTCGCCTGTACGACCGTTCGGCGTCCGGCGCGCCCGTCAAGACATGGGACCTCGGCTCGAAGATCGGCGCCTCCAAGGAGATCGACATCGAGGGCGCCACCCGCGTCGGCGACACCGTCTACTGGACGGGTTCGCTCGGCAACAACAAGGACGGCGAGTACAAGGCGGACCGCAACACGGTCTTCACCACCACGGTGACCGGCTCCGGCGCCTCGACCGCCCTGACGTACGGCCGTTCGTACAAGAAGCTGCGGGGCGATCTCGTCGCCTGGGACGAGGCGAACGGCGACCGCTACGGCTTCGCGGCGGGCACCGAGGACGGCCAGGTGCCCAAGCAGATCGACGGGTTCAACGTGGAGGGCCTGGAGTTCGCGCCGGGCTCGACCACCACGGCCTACCTCGGCTTCCGCGCGCCGCTGGCCCCCGCGGTGCCCGGCGGCAAGGCCCTGATCGTGCCGGTCACCAACTTCGACAAGGTGCTGAGCAGCGGCACCTCGGCCGCCTTCGGCACGCCGATCGAACTCGACCTCGGTGGCCTGGCGATCCGCGACCTCCGCAAGAACGCGTCGAACCAGTACCTGATCGTGGCCGGTTCCTGGGCCGCCGACGACAACTCCGACCCGTACGCCCTCTACTCGTGGGACGGCGTCCCCGGACACGCGCCGGTCAAGCGTCTCGACCTGCCCACCTCGGACCCCGGCGGCTGGGAGGCGATCGTCGACGTCCCCGACCTCACCGTGTCCGGCGCCCGCGCCCAGCTGATCACCGACGACGGTTCCGCCGACCTGTACGGCGACGGCACCGAGGCCAAGGACCTCACCCACGCGGAGTGGAAGAAGTCCCGGGCCACCTGGTTCACGGTCACGAACTGAGCCCGCGGGAACCCGAGGGCACCCGGCGCTCCCGGACATGCCTCAGGGCTCCGGCCTGGTCACAGGAC